>JBDSLN010000313.1:0-8648 GCA_039916365.1 Vicinamibacteria bacterium | reverse complement strand
CGACCGGCGGTGTCGTGGACGTCAACGGTGGTCTGATTACGACTCTGACCTCGTGGAATGAGGCGCTGCCGGATTCGGTCCGGGGCGTTCTCCGCAATGGCACGGAGGTCGATCGCCAGGATGTCTTCGTGAACGAAGGCCTCGAATTCGTTCTTCATCACCCAGACAAAGCAGCCACGCTGTTCGCCCGAAAGATGCGAACCTTCTGGTGGCGGATCGATTCCGATCCGAACGACTACTCGCCCGTCGCGAGCGCAGCGTATGAAATCGTCTACCGGATCGAGCTCGCTCTCGCTTTGGTGGGCCTGGTGGTCATCTGGAGAGGGTCATCTGCCGGAGTTGCGGCGATCGATCGAGAGGCGGGAGCCATCGTTTTGGGGACAATGGTCGCGGTCAGTCTCCTGCAAAGTGCGTTCTACGTTCAGGGACGCCACCGATTCCTCGTCGAGCCCATCCTGCTGATCTTCACCGCCACAGGTCTGACCTGGCTCGGCACGCGTTGGACGCACCGCAGCGACGCGGCGCGCTAGCTATCGGCCGGGGCCGACACTCACGTCGCCGCTGCCGGTGTCCACGTCAATCTTCACCTTGAGGTCGCCACGGCGGTAGCCCTTGACCTTCCTGCGCTCCATGATCGGCGTCGCATCGCTGAAGTCGCTCGACACATCGCCGCTGCCGACGTCAGCGTGCATCTCAAAACCAAGATTGCGCGACAGCTTCAGTGAGACATCACCACTGCCCGTATCCGCTTTCACATGGGCGAGCTTCGAGCCGCTGAGATCGAGGGAAACATCACCACTGCCGGTGTCGGCCGAGAGGTCCTCGGTGTCCCTCACCTGAAGCATCACGCTCCCCGAACCTGTATTCGCGCTGACCAGACCAGCCGAAGCGTCAGTCACGTTGATGTCGCCGGAGCCGGTATCCATGTCAATTCGGCTCCCCGCGAAGGACTTGAGCGTGCAGTCGCCGCTGCCGGTGTTGCAGTTGAACGATCCCCGGCCGGAGATGGCATTCACATCACCCGAACCTGTATCCGCGGTGATGTTGCCGTCGAAGTCACGCACCGCGATGGCGCCGGAGCCGGAGTCGAAGCGAAGCGTCCCTGAGACGTTGGAACCTTCGATTTTGCCCACGACGTTCTTGAAGGTGCCGGAAGATCCCCTGGGAATCTCGACCACGACGTCGGCGTAGAGGCCGAGGCCCCGCGAAGCGCTGACCGAGACTGAGCGACCGTCGTAGGTCACCTTGCTGGATCCCGAGAACATGCTCTCGAAGAAGCCGCCGCTGCCCGCACCGTCGCGACCGTAGCGAAATGTGGTGGTTTCGCTCAACGGGTACTGGAGGCGCAGGGTCGGCTGGCCCGTCTTGGCATCGCGGACTTCAACGATGCGAAGAAGGTCGGCGGCGCGCTGATCCTCGCCATGAACCGTGGCCGTCACCACAACCTTGGTGCCGGATCCCTGGCGGACCACCATTTGTCCCGCAAGATTCTCGACTCGGAAGGGGCGGGTCGGATCAGCCGACAGCTCGGCCTTCAAGCTCTTGGTGACATCGGCCGACGCCACCGTAGTGGCGAGAGCAAGAGCAGCGGCTAGGGAAACAGATCGCATCGGGGAAATCTCCTTCGGAGGCGGAACGGCGTCTACAGACAGAGACGAAGGCCGACGGCGTGAAGTTCCAAAACGAACCGAAGCGATCAGCTTTCCTTGTGGAATGTGATCATCCGGATGGCCGCGGCCCGATACGCTCGCGCGCCGTAGCCGCGCAGCTTGAAGAACAGCGGAGCCTGTTCAAACTTCAGAACGATCTCGTTGGTTCCCTCGTGCCAGGCGTCTGCGGGAACGACGAAACGCACGGTCTGCCAGGAAGGAAGGATCTCCTGCTCGCCGAGCGACCGGCCGTTCATTTCCAACTTGAACTTCTGAGGCGTTTCCGTCTCCATGGCTCGAATCTCGAAGGAGAGACGTAGCTCGCCCTCCCCTCGAAGGGGCAGCCAGATGCGGGCTTCACGGCCATCGACGAAACGGGCCAGCGAACCATCCTCCGACTCGACGGCGGAAAGACGGCGTGCTCCCTGAGGCAGGCGCATCAGCCAATCGGCTCTCGCGACATCCAGGTCGGACCGGCCCTGACCCAGCAAGGAAGATCCGGTGTAGCCCTCGAAGAAGGCAACCGCGACCTTGGGCGAGACGGACTCCAGGCCCTCATAAATCGGCACGGCCAGCGAATCCGCCGTTTCCTTGATCGCTGCCTGAACCGGAACAGGCGCGCCGGGAAGCGGGCGAACGGAATCGATGGCCACGTCGTATTGGTGAAACATCAGGATCACGAGAGCGCAGACCACAACGCCGGCGCGGGCGAGCGCAGGTGTGAACGCGACCAGTCCCAGCGCGATCAGCGGCATGGTCCCGGTGAACCGCCGGACCTGATACCAATCGAAAATCGACGCATTCAGTCGCCATTGCATCGCGAGGACGACGAGTGCTGCGACCGTCCACGCGCGGTTCTTCCGCCAGGTGAAGACGAGACCGATGACCGCGAGGATGGCGATCGGATAGGTGGAGAACAAGCCGCCCCGGTCAGAGAGCAGCATCTCGAGGAGTTTCGGAGCGGTGGGCGCAGCGAACGCTTCGCCATGAAGAAGCTTGTGAGGCACCAGGAACGGTGTGCCGAACATCGCCCACCACACGGCGCTCTGGATCCACGCGAGCGAGGCAAAGCCGAGAAGCGTGATCGCGCCTTCCTTGACCATGCGCCCGAACTGCCGATGCGACAGCCATGAGTCGAACGCGAAGATCGCAGGAACCGCAAGCAGCAGACCATCCTGGGAACGGACGAGGTAGACGAGGCCGCAGGCGAGCCCTGCCAAAAAGGCCCTCGCCGATGAGCCGTGTTCGCGCAGTCGGCGCGACGCGACGAGAACCAGCACCGAGGCGAAGAACTCGATCGCGTGCGCGAAGCTCGGCAACACGCGCATGTAGAAGCGCAGCGGCGATCCGAACCAGATGAGCAACACCGCCACCAGCGAGGCGAGCGGTGAAGCGTACGAACGAAGCTCTCGATAGAGCAGGAACAGACCGGCGCAGCCGAGCACGATGGAGGTCAGACAGGCCGCGGCAATGAACATCGGCTCCGCACCCGTGACCGTGAATCCGAACATCGCGCCGAGCGCCGAGCCCAGGAGATAAAGCGGAACCAGAAGGACGCCCCAGACAAGCGAAGCGCCAATAGGCAGAACATTCTGCGCGTGCATCGGCTGACCGAGGAGTTCGTAGTCGTTGACGAGATTGAGATCGCGGTCGGCGATCAGCGAACGGGCGAAGGTGAAATAGTGAACGCCGTCGGCGTCGAGAGATCGGGGGTGACGCAGATACAGGGCGGCGCAAAGGACGAGCAGGGTCAAAAGAGCCCATCGTTCGCCGGCGATGCGCAGGTTGCCAAGGAACGCGCGCCAGATCACAGCGATGGCGAGCGCCGTCAAAGTCGCCTGAAAGACGGGGATTTCAAAGGGGAGCGACGGCCTGACTAGATCGGCCACGATCAATGCGAGCGCCAGGAAGGCGAGACCAAGGCGGCGGTTCATCGAGTGTTTCACTATACTTTCGGGAGATAGAACCAAGAGCCATTGGCTTGCGGTGGGCAATAGGGCCCCCGCCGAAGAAAGCAGCAATACATGACTGAACTGACGGCAGACGTTATCCGCAAACTTCCGAAGACCGACCTCCACGTTCACCTGGACGGCTCACTGCGGATCCCCACGCTGATCGACCTCGCCAAAGAGCGAAACGTGAAGCTCCCCTCCTACACCGTCGAAGGCCTGCGCGAGCTTGTCTTCAAGAACACCTACAAAAACCTTCCGGAGTATCTCGAAGGTTTTCTATACACGACGGCGGTGATGAACGACGCCGAGGCGATCGAGCGGATCGCGTACGAGTTCGCGCAGGACAATCAGGCAGACGGCGTGCGCTACGTCGAAGTCCGCTTCGCGCCGCAGCTGTCCGTGAAGGACGGTCTACCGATGTCAACCGTGGTGGGTGCGGTCGACAAGGGGCTGCGTCGTGCGGCGGCCGAGTTCAATGCGCGGCCTGAAGTGAAGAACGGGGAGGAACCGAAGTTCATGGCCGGGATCATCCTGTGCGCGATGCGTTACTTCGAGAGAACGTGGTCGCAGGGTTTTGGTCGCAGGTTTGAGGCGATGCCTGAGGCCGATCGTTTTGAGCTCTACTCAGCCGCCAGCGTGGAAGTCGCGCGCGCTGCCGCGCGTCTCCGCGATGAAGGCATGCTGGTGGTGGGCATCGATCTCGCGGGCCAGGAGAAGGGGTATCCCGCGGGCGATCACAAGCACGCGTATCAGATCGCTCACGAAGCGTTCCTCGGTAAGACGGTGCACGCGGGCGAGGACTACGGTCCGGAGTCGATCTTCCAGGCCATCGGCGATCTCCATGCGGACCGCATCGGCCACGGCACTTGGCTGTTCAGCGAAGACAAGATCCAGGCGAACATCCCAAACAAGAAGGCCTACGTCGAATCGCTCGTTCAGTTCGTGGCCGACAAGCGCATCACGCTGGAAGTCTGCCTGACCTCGAATCAGCAAACGGTGCCCGAACTTGCAGCCGATTTGTCGAAGCACCCGTTCGCCGAGATGCGGAAGCGCAAATTGTCGACGACGTTCTGCACCGACAACCGCCTGGTGTCGAACACCACCGTCTCGCAGGAAATCGGCCGAGCGGTCGAAGCCTTCAACCTCGACCACCGCGAAGTCCGCGATTCGTTGATCTACGGCTTCAAGCGCAGCTTCTTCCCCGGTAGCTACCTGGAGAAGCGTCAGTACGTCCGCCAAGTCATCGACTACGCCGACCGCATCCTCGGCAAGACGGTCAGCTCGTAAGCGTTCGTCTTCCGTCCCCTGCTCCGCCGTCATCGATACTCGTATTCAGCATCCTTGCTGTTGGCGAGGTTGCTCAAAGCCGCTCGTCCGTAAATTTGTAGTGACGTTGACATCTTTGTTGGGGGCCGCGGCTCCAGGGACGATTGGGCTCGCTGCGACGGGGGCGCCGCCTGCGTCTCCACTGGATGGAGAACGTCGGAATCGTTTGGTTCCTTAGTCGGCTCCGCGTTCGCGAACGATACAAACGGACTCTTGCGACTCGCGCCCAAGGCCCCGTGCGCAAGCGACCCAATCTTTCCCTTCTGCCGCTTCCATCCGAGGTTGGTGAACGCGCCCAAGGCAACTAGACCGGTGAGTCCCTGAGCGGCCTCGACATGTTTTGCAAATGCTTGGCCCCAACCAGCGCCCGGTTCGGGGAAGCGATGGACCAAGGAGCGGCGCAGGGAAAGATTGGGTCGCTTGCGCACGGGGCCTTGGGCGCGAGTCACTCAGTCCGTCTGCGACATTCGCGAACGCGGAGCCGACTAAGGAACCAAACGATTCCGACGTTTACCATCCAGTGGAGACGCAGGCGGCGTGGCCCGAGGCCAGGCTGCGCGCTCCCCGTCGCAGCGAGCCCAATCGCCCCCGGAGCCGCGGCCCCCAACAGAGATGTCAACGTCACTAAGGGTTGAGGGACAAGCGGCATTGATCGACCCCGCCGACCACAACGACGCTGAATACGCTTATCGACGACGGAGGAGCAGGGGCGGAGGATGGCGACGCGACTAAGCGAGGACGTGAGCGGCGGTTTCCAGGCGTTCCTGAAGCAGGTTCCGGGCGTCGCGTTCCTTGGCGGTCACGAAAGAGAAATTCTCCTTGGTGATGAGGGCCAGAAAAATCAGCTCATCGGTGGTCAGGTTCACCGCTATGCGGTTCTCTCGCGGATGAAGAACCACTTCGTTCAGCTTGTCACGCAGCAACTGGCGTGCGGACTGCTCATCATCCGTGATGAACTGATACTCCGCGCGGGCGACCTTCTGGAGGAACGCAAGCTCGCGATGATCCACCACGAAGAGCTTGGACGTAATGTGACTAGCCAACGCAAACCCCCTTTTCTCTTGGACTGGAATTCTAGCCCGGTAAGTTTGAGACGAAGCTCGAAGGCGGCCATGCCGCGGTTCGACTAACGAACCTGCCCCGGGTCTCCGCCTTGAAGCAACGTCGTCACCCAGTCGGAGAACTTCTTCCCGCCCACTGTTTGCGTATAGAAGGACGGACGATTGATGACGCAGTGTTCGGTGCCAGGGGCAAGATACGCACGGAAATTTGGCGTTTCCGAGCTGATCTGCTCCACGTTCGCCACCATCCGCGCAGACCAATCGGCAGGGTCGTTCGGCGTGATCGTCCCCTTGGCCAGCACATAGAAGAAGGTCTGCACCTGATCGAAACGCGTGTTGAACTGCGCGAACGACGAGGTCGGGAAGAAGGCGGCCACCGAGTTGTACAGCTTCGGCAGCGACAACGTCGCCGGATCGACCTGGTCAAGAGCAAGGCCCGGGATGAAGTCCGGCCAGGCATCCGCCACCTTCCAGTTGGTCAGAGGCGTGGTGAAGAAACCCTCCGGCACAACCCCGGCCGCTGAATCCGCCAGTTCGACCATGCGCGCTCCCGGATAGGCCCGCGCGATCTTGGCCGACCACAAAGCCGCGCCGTAGCCGCCGGCGCTGCAACCCGCGACCACCACCTGAGACGGCGCCTTCACGTTGTCACCCGTCCAGTTCAAAGCCGTGGCTGCGTTTACGGCGCCTTTGTGCTGAATCACGAACGTCTTGTTCTGGACATCCGTGTAGGTGGTGGACGAGTTGCCCCAATGAAGATCGCCGGTGCAATAGGGAATGTAGATGTGGGTGAAGTCTTTCAGGGGATTCGCCGTATTCGCGCGGTCGTAGATTCCCTGAAGCTGGCCGGCCACGCGCGCCGTCTCCGGATCGTTCGTGACGCGCTTGCTGTAGACATCGGACGAACAGGTATCCGCGTTCCAGCAGGCGCCGCCGCCTTCGAACTCGATCAACAGCTTCGACGGATCGCCGCGATGGACAAAGAAGCGGAACGGAGACCCGTCGGAGCAGATCGTGTCACCGCCCGGCACAACGGTCTCCCACTGGGCGAGGGCTGGATGAGGCAAAGCCAGTATCACGCCCAGGGCGAACAGCATCTTCTTCATGGCACTTGGACCTCGATGGTGCGCTCAACGCGCTCGACAATGTCCTTCAAGGAGGATCCTGGAAGGAAGACTTCGGCGACGCCCATCTGGCGAAGCGGTTCGATGTCCTGGGTCGGGATGATCCCGCCTACGAAGACTCGGGTTTCGAGCATTCCCTTGCTCTTCAGCAATCCCAGGACCTTCTGGCAGATGGGCAGATGCGCGCCGGAAAGGATCGACAATCCGATGATGTCCGCGTCTTCCTGTGCGGCGGCACTCACGATCTGCTCGGGGGTCTGGCGCAAGCCGGTGTAGACCACTTCCATGCCGGCGTCGCGGAGGGCGCGCGCGACGACCTTGGCGCCACGATCATGGCCATCGAGTCCGGGCTTCGCGACGATCACGCGGATCTTTCTGGACGGGGCGGCGACGTTCATGGTGGACTGACGAGTATAGGTCTTGAAAGGCCGACTCCTAGCCCTTCTGGGTCATCGTGGCGGCTGCCCAGGCGATCTTCTCGCGGAGCTCCTTCATGGCTGTCGCGTCCATAGAAATGGGCGTCCACCCGACGCCCAGCCCCTGGCCTTCGAACTTTGGAATGAGGTGAAAATGGACGTGGAAGACAGCCTGATGGGCAGACGCTCCGTTGTTCTGCAAAACGTTAAAGGCGGTGGCGCCGGTCGCGGCCATCACGGCGCGCGCGATGCGCGGCAGCACGCGACCGATCGCGGCGGACGACTCGTCGGAAAGCAGATCCAGAGTTGGAACGGCCTCCTTGGGAATCACCAGGGTGTGCCCGGGAGACAGCGGACTCACATCAAGGAACGCGAGCACCGCGTCGTCTTCATAAACCTTGTGGCACGGAATCTCTCCCCGGATGATCTTGCTGAAGATAGTGTCGCTCATGGCGGCGGAGTTTAGGCTGCGAGGCTTCATGTCCCTTCTCCTTCGCCTGAGCCTTTGCTTCGGGCTCGCCTCAACGGCGTTCTGTGCCACGCAGCCGGCCCCGAGCACGAAGTCCGGCGCGGTCGTTCTCGGTGCAACCGTCGGAATCGATGGACTTCCCGCCATCGTCGCCTTTAACTATCTCGGCCTGGGCGGAGAGGCCGCGAGAATTAACACTTGGTTTCGAAACGCGAATTCCACGGTCACGCTGCACGCGAACGAGCTACGTCTTCAAGATGAGGTCGGGCGCAGCGTGGCGCTCACGCCGGAGATGACCACTGTGCTCACCCGCCTCAATCAGTGGTACGGCCTCGCAACCTCCGAGGATGAGCCGATCACGCATGAGCAGCTGCGCGTGGCCACGGTTTCGGCCGGATCGGTGAGCCGCATTCAGGCGATTTTTGATGGTGCGATCGGTCGAGCGGTTCTTATCTCCGGAAAATGGCTGGTTCCAGAAACGGGCGGCGAAGCGACGATGGATTCCGAACTCCGGCTCGCCGAGATAAAAGATCCGCGATGGTCGACAGTCCAGGACCTCGCCCGACTCACCGGGCAACCGAAGGCGGTCGGCGATCTGTACACGAGGCGCGAAGTCGAGGTTTCGGACGTTGATCGTCACGGGCTCATCAA
>JBDSLN010000312.1:0-5235 GCA_039916365.1 Vicinamibacteria bacterium | reverse complement strand
GCCGCATGCCTCCGCCCAACTGCTTGCGAACCCGACGCGCCCGCTCGATGGATTCGCGGTCGGAGCAAAGGAGCGAGCCCACCGGCGCACACAGCCCTTTGGACAATGTGACCATCGCCGAATCCGCCCCGCGCACCAGATCTGCCGGCGGGCAGTCGAGCGCTACGGCTGCGTTCCAAAGCCGGGCGCCATCGACATGAACCTTCAAGCCGAGTTCGCGTGCCGCCACGATGCTGGCCTGCATATCCGAAGCTGTGGTCACGGTTCCGCCGGCAAGATTGTGGGTGTTCTCGAGAACAAGCAACGTGACCTCGGACCGAAAGTACGTCTGCGGACGCTTTGAAGCCGCGACGTCCGCCGCGCTCACGTGACCACGCACCGTCGCCACGGTGCGAGGCGTCACACCGGAAAGGGCCGCCATCCCGGATAGTTCGTAGTCGACGATGTGCGAGTGCGCGTCGCACAGCACCTCGTCGCCCGGGCGCGTCCAGAGGCGAATGGCGACCTCATTCGCCATCACGCCCGATGGCATGAAAAGACCCGCCTCAAAACCAAGCATCCGGGCGACCTGATCCTGCAGGCGGATCGCGGTCGGGTCTTCTCCAAAGACGTCGTCGCCCACGTCGGCATCGGCCATGGCGCGACGCATGCCTTCGGTGGGGCGGGTGACCGTATCGGACCGGAGATCGATGATGCTATTCATGCCCGGCACGCTAAGGGGAGGCGGCCCGCCGGTCAAACTGGGGCGGTAAACAGGGGAAAGTTAAGCTCTTGACGTCGATGAAACGGGATCCCTTGGCGCTGTCCGGCCGCGAGCACGACGTTCTCGTGGTGGGAGGCGGGATCGCGGGCGCCTGGACCGCCTATGAGGCGGCCTCGCGGGGCCTGCGGACGGCCCTGATCGAGCTTGAGGACTTTGGGCAGGCAACGAGCTGGTCGTCGCTTAAAACCGCCCACGGAGGCCTCAGGCACCTCCAGCGGCTGGATGTGGCGGGGTTCCGCGAGTCGGTGGCCGAGCGTCGGGCCTTGCTTCGGGTGGCGCCTGTCGTAGTCAGGCCCTTGGCGTTCGCCATCGCCGCCCCTTCGAAGCTGGATCGGGCGAAGTTCTTCCTGGGCGGCGTCGCCAACGATGTCCTGTCCTTCGACCGAAACGAGGGCGTCGGTCCCGATCGCCTGTTGGGTACCTCGCAGATTCTTGATCGGCCGGCGGCAGAACTGCTGGGCGCGGGTCCGTTGGACTCCAGTCACGTCTTCACGTGGCAGGACGCTCAGATCACGCACACGGAACGCCTGCTAATGGGCGTGCTGCATGCGGCGGTCGAAGCGGACGCAGTCATTTTGAATCATGGCCGGATCGACCGCTCGACTCGGACGGCTGCCGGGTTTGCGGTCAAAGTCGCCGACCTCATCGGAGGCGGCGAGATCGCGTTCAGCACACGGTCGGTGGTGAATGCCGCGGGCGCCAAGCTTGAAGCGGTTGCGCGCCTGTTCGGCGCAACCTGCGAAGGGCCTCCGTTGATCCGCGGGGTGAATGTTGTGCTCGGCCGCGACCTCTCACCTCAGGTGGCGCTGGGTGCGAAGGATCAGGGCCGTTTTCTTTTTCTCGTGCCCTGGATGGGACGTTCGATTCTCGGCACGATCTACGACGATGGTGCCCGTCCCGTGAATGATCTGGTATCGGAACTTTTCGTCGCGGGTCGCCGGGCCTTCCCCTGGGCGGACATTCGTGAGGACGACGTCCAGGTTGTTCATTCCGGCCACGTGCCGCGCGCCGCAAATGGTGAGGCGATTTATCGGTCGCGCCTGATCCCGGGTGGAGAAGCCCCATTGATTTCCATCATGAGCGCCAAGTACACAACCGCTCGCGCCACCGCGCAGAAGGCGGTTGAAGAGATCGGTCGACAACTCTCAATTCGGTTGAGGCCCTCCGTTTCTGCGACCACGCTTCTTCCTCTGGCGGCGCCTCTCCGTGGTTCCTTGTCGGAGCGACTTCGAATCGCGGAAGCGTCCGAGATGGCGGCCTCTCCGGCCGAGGCCTGGCGTGGCCGATTGCCTGAGGGGGCGGATGGCACCCCCTTTTCAGATGGCTCCCATTGAGGGACCATCCGTCGGGGCTTAAGATCCATCAGGCTTTCCCCTCAATTGATGTCGCTCTCTGATCCCTCCGCGTCGACAACCTTTTTCGAGGTTCTGGGTGCCGTTGCCCAAAGCGTGTCCGCGGATCGGGAAGAGGCTGACAACCTCACTCGCTGCCTCAAGACCCTTGTCGAATCGTCGCAGGCTTCGCTCGGGGTCGGCCTCCTTCAAGGACCGAGCGGCCTTACCGCGATTGCAGAGTACGGTTCGCTCGACGAGAACACCCGACTCGCGCACTTCACTCTGGCGCGCCTCTGCCTCGAGACGGGCCAGGCCATCGCGGAGAGTCACGCCGAAGGGTGGATGGCCGCAACGCCTCTTGTGGGCATCGAGGAAACGTTCGGTGTATTGGCCTTCACCGTGGCCGACGTCAACCGGCCGCCGCAGCCTTTTCTGTCCGCGCTGGGAAGGCTGGTGGGATCCGGGCTTGATGCGAGCAGGCGCTACGCCGAGATGCGCATGGCCGCTCATCGTCTCGAGCGTCTCAACGGTCTGATCACAGCTCTCACTTCGGGCTCCGATCTGGCAGCCGTGGTGGCGCCCTTCGCGGAAGAGATGCGCGGCCTGTTCGACTTTGATCGTCTCGCCTGCGGATTCGTCAACGAAGGCGGCGACTATGTCGAGCTCGTCACCTATCCCGCGGGAGTGAGCTGGGGCATGGGAGCCGTAGTGCCGTTGGTCGGGAGCGGCCTCGGCCACGCGATCCTCGATGGCAAACCGATCCTCCAGAAGGACATCCTTCACTCGCACCGCTTCATCGAAGACATGAAGCTGCTCGAGGATGGCATTCGGTCTTACGTCGTTCTGCCGCTGCTGGCGCGCGGGAAGGCACTCGGCGTGGTGGCGCTCGGGTCAAATCTTGCGGAGGCGTTCGAGACCGAGACCCTGCTGCGGCTGCAGCCGCTCATCTCGCATCTGGCTCTCGCGTTCGACAACGTCCATTTGATGCAGCGCATGCGTGATCTCTCGATTACTGACGAAGTGACGCCTCTCTTCAACCACCGCTTCTTCCATCAGATGCTGGAACGCGAACTGAAGTTCTCCGATCGCTACAAGAGCCAGGTGTCGATCGCCTTCATCGACCTTGACCACTTCAAGCCCATCAACGACGTCCACGGTCACCTGCGTGGATCTCATGCGCTCCGCGAAGTCGGCTTCCTTCTTCGGACCGCGGTTCGCGAGACTGACTACCCCGCGCGCTATGGCGGCGACGAGTTCGTGGTCATCCTTCCACAGACAGACGGCGAATCGGCCAGAGATCTGGCCGAGAAGTTTCGGGAACTGATCGAAGGCCACACCTTCCTGCAAGAAGAAGGCATCAACGCCAGCATCGGCGCGTCCGTGGGCATCGCAACCTATCCCGACGAAGCCCGCACCAAACCGGATCTGATCCGCCTGGCCGACAAGCGGATGTACGAGGACAAGGCCAGCCGCAAGACCGGGCGTTAGTTGGAAGGCGCACCGGCCCCGTCGTGCTCACGCTTTCATAGGAAGGATCCGTATTCGATGATCCAACGAACTGCGTTCCTCGCCTGTTTTTTGGTCGGCGCTCCCCTCTTCGTCGCGGCCCAGCCGGCGACTCCCTTGGGAACGCGGGTCGTGACATCAGATGGGGTGATCGAATTTCTGACTCATCCTGAAAGCGGCACCGTCACCGTCAGGGATCTGCTGAACCAGACCGCGTTGAGCGAGAGTCTTGTGTGCCCCGACCCGCGAGGTGCAGCACTCACCCTCGACGAGGTGTCGCTCATCGTGGTCTGTCGTGGCGCCGACGAAGTGGCTTTTCTCAACACCGCGGCGTTCGACGTCGTCGCGCGAGTGCGCGGGTTGGGCGCGAAGCCCGAAAGCGCGGAAGTGTCCCGGGATGGCACGGCTGCCTTGGTCCGCGACCACGATGGTCGTCTACTTGGGACCATCGATCTGAAAACCAAGCGCCTTGCGGCGATCGCGCCCTCGGTCCCGGCGACTGCGAAAAGCGGCCGCCGCAATCAACTCGTGTTCATGGGGATGATTCATGGTGTGCATCGAACGTCGAAGTCCTACAGCACGCGCGTGGTCAAGGATCTGATCGCCGTGATTCGGCCGGACTATGTCCTGACGGAGATCCCGCCCAATCGACTTGACCGTGCGGCCCTCGAGTTCAAGACCACGAGTCAGATCGCGGAACCCCGCGTTTCAAGGTTTCCCGAGTACGTGGACGTTTTGTTCTCGCTCCAGACGCAGATTCCCTTCGTCATCGTAGGCACGGCCGGATGGACGCAACCGATGGATCGTTACCGTCGCGAGCGCCTCGCCGCGATCGAGCGGGATCCGAAACGAGCGGCGGACTGGGCCGAGTACCAGGCGGCGATCAAGGCCAGTGATGACGCGCTCGCCAAAGGGGGAGCCGCGGATGATCCGCGCTGGATTCATTCGGACGCCTACGACGGAGCGCAGCGCGTTCAGCTTGATGTCTACAATCGGTTGTTCGACAAGGAACTCGGACCGGGCGGCTGGGACACCATCAATCGAACCCATTTCGCGAACATCACACGCACTCTCGACGAGCACTCGGGCGAAGGTCTGCGCTTTCTCGTGACGTACGGAGCGGGGCACAAGAGCTGGATGCTTCCCAAGCTCAGGGAACGCAAGGATCTGGAGATCCTCGAAGCGTCGCCTTTCCTGGACCGCCTGGCTAAGTAGTGGTTGCCGCGAGTTTGGTGAGGGCCTCGCCCGTCACGCGGAAGACCGTCCAGTCGTTCTGAGGTTCGGCTCCCAGCGACTTGTAGAAGCCGATGGCGGATTCGTTCCAGTCGAGGACGGCCCACTCGAAGCGGCCGCAGCGCCGCTCGACCGCGATTCGCGCGAGGTGACTCAACAGAGCCCGGCCGACTCCTTTGCCGCGCATGTCGGGATTGACGAACAGATCTTCGAGGTAGATCCCGGGTCGTCCGAGGAAGGTCGAGAAATTGTGGAAGAAGAGGGCGAAGCCCGCGGGCTCGCCCTTGTAGCGCGCGATCACACACTCGGCGTAGGGTCGCGGTCCGAAAAGGGTTTGGCGAAGGATGTCTTCTGTTGCCACCACCGAATCGGCAAGGCGCTCGTACTCGGCGAGCGCCT
>JBDSLN010000311.1:0-2981 GCA_039916365.1 Vicinamibacteria bacterium | reverse complement strand
GGCACCGGCAACTCCGAGATCGTCCTCGATCGCCGCATGATGGAGAAACGCATCCTGCCCGCGGTGGACATCAACCGCAGCGGAACGCGGCGCGAAGAACTGCTGCTGGACCGCGACGAGCTGATGCGGGTGTGGGTTCTGCGCAAGGTTCTTTCGACGCTTCATTGCACCGACGCCATGGAGCTGATGCTCGACCGCATGTCGAAGACTCAGACCAACGCCGAGTTCCTCGACCAGGTCGCGAATTCGTAGTTCCAAGGCTTAACCCGGGAACTCGGGATCAGACAGGAGCGGCTCCGCGGCCCGACCACATTCGCAGCGTCGGGGGCGCTCCCGCGTCGGCACTGAACGGACAACTTCGGCATCCTGTGCCTCCTTGCTCGCTCATCTTCGCCGCTCCTTTGTGAACCCAAGTTCCCGGGTTAAGCCTTGGAACTACGAATTCGCGACCTGGTCGAGGAACTCGGCGTTGGTCTGGGTCTTCGACATGCGGTCGAGCATCAGCTCCATCGCGTCGGTGCAGTGAAGAGTTGAGAGGACCTTGCGCAGGACTCACACCCGCATCAGCTCGTCGCGGTCCAGCAGCAGTTCTTCGCGCCTCGTCCCGCTGCGGTTGATGTCCACCGCGGGCAGGATACGCTTCTCCATCATGCGACGATCGAGGACGATCTCGGAGTTGCCGGTGCCTTTGAACTCTTCGAAGATGATGTCGTCCATACGGGAGCCGGTGTCGACGAGGGCGGTGGCGATGATGGTGAGCGAACCGCCTTCTTCCATCGCGCGCGCCGCCCCGAAGAACTTCTTGGGCAGCAGCAGCGCCGACTGATCGAGGCCGCCTGAGAGCGTGCGGCTGGAGCTGCCCGCGGCGTTGTTGTAGGCGCGGGCGAGTCGAGTGATCGAGTCGAGCAGGATGACCACGTCCTGGCCGTGCTCCACCAGGCGGCGCGCATGCTCGATCACCATCTCGGCGGTCTCAATGTGACGCGATGGCTCGAGGTCGAACGTCGACGCGATCACTTCGCCCTTCACCTTCCGCTGCATGTCGGTGACTTCTTCCGGGCGCTCGTCGATGAGGACAACCAGAAGTGTCACTTCGGGGTGGTTCGTGGCGATGGAGTTCGCCAGGTTCTGCAGGATGACGGTTTTGCCGGTGCGGGGCGAAGCGACGATCAGGCCGCGTTGGCCCTTGCCGAGCGGGGTCATCATGTCGAGGATGCGGCCGGTCATGTCGGTTGGCGTGGTCTCGAGCTTGAGCCGATGCTGCGGATACAGCGGCGTCAGGTTGTCAAAAAGGATGCGGTCGCGCGCGAGATCCGGATCGAGGTTGTTGATGCTGGTGATGCGCGAAAAGGAATAGAAGCGCTCGGCATGACGAGGCGCGCGGACGATGCCCGACAGCTTGTCGCCGGTTCGCAGGAAGAAGCGCCGAATCTGTGACGGCGAGACGTAGATGTCGTCCTGCTCCGAGCGGAAGCCGACCTCCGAACCGCGAAGGAATCCATAGCCTTCCTTGGTTGCGGCGAGAACGCCCGACGACGTCAGGGGGATGTTGCTGTGCGACCGGGTGCGCAGAAGCTTGCGGAGAAGCTCCTCGCGCGGCAGGCCGGAGGCTTCGGCGATCCCGTTTTCTTCACCGAGCGCGATCAGGGCCAGCCGGTCCGATCGACGCAGCGTCGAGAAGTCGGCGATCGAGAAGAGGCCCGACGTGGGAGGCTCAACCGCGGCCGCACGATCAGCGGCGTGCGTTTCCGCAGTGTCGTGATCCGTCTGAAGTTCAGGCTCCGACGCGGGAGGCTGTGTGTCGGCCTTTGCGGCTTTGGCCTTGGGGGTTCTGGGCATTCGAAACGTTCAGCGTCTCAGCGGGAACTTCAATTAGTGAGTGACCGAAGCGGCACTGGTATCGGTGGGCGCGTCGGCCGCCTCGATCTGAGCGGGCGATCCGCCCGTTGGCAGAATCGCGATGCGGAAGACCTCGTCCACGGAGTCGACGAGATGGATGGTGAGCGACGCCTTCACTTCCTCGGCCACCTCGGCGAGATCCTTCTCGTTCTCGCGGGGCAGGATCACCGTGGTTGCGCCGATGCGGTGCGCGGCCAGAAGCTTCTCCTTGAGCCCGCCGATGGGAAGCACCTTGCCGTGCAGCGTGATCTCGCCGGTCATGCAGATATCGCGGCGAACGGGCGCGCCCTGCAAGGCTGAAACGAGGGCGGTGGCGATGGTGATGCCCGCGGACGGGCCGTCCTTGGGAATGGCACCCTCGGGAACGTGGATGTGGATATCGATCTTGCGATAGAACGCAGCGTCGATGCCCAGATCGGCCGCGTGAGCGCGGACGTAGGACAGAGCCGCGCGGGCGCTTTCCTGCATGACGTCACCGAGCTTGCCGGTCAGGGTCAACGCACCACGGCCAGGCATCAAAGTGACTTCAATGGGCAGCGTCTCGCCGCCGACTTCGGTCCACGCCAGACCCATGGCGAGGCCGATTTCATTGCGCTCCTCGGCTTGAGGATCGCGGAAGCGGGGCACGCCGAGAAGTTCGAAGACATCGTTCTCGCCGAGGACGATCTTGTAAGCGGCACCGCGCTCGACCACTCGGCGCGCGGTCTTGCGAGCGAGACTGCCGATCTCGCGTTCGAGGCTGCGGACGCCGGCTTCACGCGTGTAGCGGCGGATGACCGTGCGCAGCGCTTCGTCGGGAATTTCGAGGTTCGTGAGCTTCAGGCCATTTTGCTCGAGCTGCTTCGGCACCAGGTGGCGTTTGGCGATCTCGATTTTCTCGACTTCGGTGTAGCCGGCGAGACGGACGATCTCGAGGCGATCCTGCAGCGCATGGGGAATGCCGTGGAGGTTGTTCGCGGTGGCGATGAAGAAGACCGACGACAGGTCGAAGTCGACGTCGAGATAGTGATCGGCGAAGTTCTTGTTCTGCTCGGGATCAAGGACTTCGAGCAGCGCGGACGACGGATCGCCCCGGAAGTCGT
>JBDSLN010000310.1:0-2961 GCA_039916365.1 Vicinamibacteria bacterium | reverse complement strand
CGTCGGCGAATGTCGGAGAGGACGACAACATGGCGGCGTTCTTCGACCACGACTCCGACGGAGATGCGGATCTCGTGATCGGGTCGCTCAGCGGGCCGGACCGCCTTCTCATCAATGACGGCAAAGGGCACTTCTCCCTGGCTCTCAACGTGTTCGATGGTCCAGAAACTCCGGGAACTCTGGGTCTGGCCCTCGCCGATCTCGATGGTGACGGCCGGATGGATGCGGTGCAGGCGCAGGGCGAGCATCCAACCGCCAATCAGGAGCGCGTGTATTTCGGGCGAGGCCTCGCGAGGGACACCGCCGCTCCGTATGTCGGCATGATTTCGTCAACGCTGAGGCCTGAGGCGGCGGGTTCAGCCAGCCACACGACGACGATTCGCGCCCGTGTGCATGATCACAAGAGCCCGAGCCTTTCGACCGAGTGGAAGAGCGTCACCGTCGAATGGATGGCGGGAACGCGCGTGATGACACTGCCGATGCGGTGGTACGGGGAATATCTGTGGCGCGCGGACATGCCGGAAAGCTTCGTCCCAGGAACACCGTTCAAGGTCTGCGCGGTAGACGCGTCGTCGAACCGTACGTGTCAAGCGCCCGAGGTTCCGAAACCCACTCCATCTGTAACGCCGTCGCCCAAACCGGCGACACCGTAGCGCGGCGCGACCGGCGCAGGCCGGCTACGCGCTACGCTCTAAGCGATGATGTCGTGGATGACTTCGCCTGACACATCGGTCAGCCGAAAGTCGCGACCGCTGTAACGGTAGGTCAGCTTCGTGTGGTCAATCCCCAGCAGATGGAGGATCGTCGCGTGAAGGTCGTGAACATGCACCGGCTTCTCCACCGCCTTGAACCCGAAGTCGTCGGTGGCTCCGTAGGTCATACCGCCCTTGATGCCGCCACCCGCGAGCCACATCGAGAAACCAAAGGGATTGTGATCGCGCCCCGCCTGAGTTCCTCCAGCACCAGCACCTATTTCGACCACGGGCGTTCTCCCGAACTCGGAGCCGCACACGACAAGCGTGTCCTTGAAGAGGCCGCGCTGCTTCAGATCCTTGATGACCGCGGCGAATGGGCGATCTGAGTTATTCGCGTTGACGCGGTGTTGCTGGATGTCCGCATGAGCGTCCCAGGGATCGCCTTTGGCGTAGTAGACCTGAACCATGCGGACGCCGCGCTCGACCAGACGAACCGCCATCAGGCAGCCTCGAGCTGTGCTGCCGGTGCCGTACATCTTCAGGTTGGCTTCGCTTTCCTTGCGAATGTCGAAGACGTCGGGCGCCTCGGTCTGCATGCGATACGCGACTTCCATCGAGTTGATCGCGGCGTCGAGCTGCGGATCTTTGTCCTGACCCGCGCGTGCCATCCGGTCGAGCTTCTCAAGCAGATCGAGTTCGCGACGCTGCTCGGTGAGAGTGAAGTCCTTGTTGTTGATGAACGACACCAGCTTTTTTGGATCGAAATCCTTGCCGATGATTTGGTCAGGACGTTCGACCTGATCGGAGATGAACGTCCCCTGGTGCATCGCGGGAAGAAACGCGCTGTTCCAAAGCGGCGGCCCCACCGTGGTCGGGACGTCGGGGCAGAGCACGACAAAGCCCGGGAGATTGTTGTTGCCCGATCCAAGGCCGTACGTCATCCACGAACCCATCGACGGCCGGCCGACCTGGGTGTGCCCGGTGTTCATCATCAACATCGACGGTTCGTGGTTTGGGATGTCGGTGTGAACAGAGCGCACGACGCACATGTCGTCCACGCACTCGCCGAGGAGAGGGAAGATCTCGCTCACTTCCGTTCCGCTCTGGCCATACTTCTTGAACGTGAACGGCGATCGCATGAGCGTGCCCGTCTTGCGCTCGGTGGCGACGGAGCCGCCGGGCAGAGGCTGCCCGTGGTATTTCTCGAGCATCGGCTTCGGATCGAACGAGTCGACCTGGGACAGGCCGCCGTTCATGTAAAGGAAGATGACGCGTTTGGCCCGAGCGGGATGGTCGAGTGCGCGAACCGAGCCTTCGACGCCCTGAGGGGCAAGCCCGCCAGCCTGCGTGATCGAGGCATTGACGAGATTGGCGAAGGCCACCATGCCGAATCCGCCACCCATCTGGCAAAGGGCCTCACGCCGGGTCCGCGGTCGTCGGAAGGGATCGGTCATGGCTATCCAATAAAAAGAAATTCGTTCGAACTGAAGAGAACCTTCAGGTAACGGCCGAAGATCGTGATCGGCAATCTCGCCGGTGTGTCTTTCGCTTCGCCTTTTCCGGGAACGACACCCATCATCATTCCGGATGCCGCTTCGTCGGCGGTGTCAGCGTCCTCCTTGGCCTCGGGCCCGGAAGACGCCGCCACTTTGGCATCGCCTCCGTTCGCGGCTTTGGCTTTTTCCTTCGCCTTCGCCGCCTCGGCCTTGCGCTCCTCGTATTGCTTCATCGGTTCCGTCAGCAGGAAGTCACGGCCCGCTCGAACTTCTTCAGCGGTGGCCGGTCGTCCGAAGATGATGCGATAGGCCTTCTGAATGCGCGCATGGTCGGTGGGCTCAGCGGCAACCCGCTCGGCGAGTTTTTCCGACTGTTGCTGCATGAACTCGCTGTTCATGAAGAAGAGTCGCTGGAGCGGGACGTTGGTGGAGAAGCGCTTCTCCGCGGTCTGCGACGCGCTCGGGAAGTCGAAGAGCTGAAGGTACTCGTCCAGTTTGTAGCGGCTCACCTTGCCGTAGATGGTGCGCCGTGTCGACGACGGAGTGAGTGGTGCTGAAGGCCCGCCCATCGTTGTCTTGAGGGAGCCTGCGACGAAGAGCACGGAGTCGCGAATCTCCTCCGCGGTCAGGCGCGGCCGATTCGCGCGCCAATACAGGCGGTTCGCTCCGTCCTTCGCAAAGTTCTTCGCGGAGTTGGTGGTGCTGAGCTGATAAGTGGCGGTTCGAAGGATCTCGCGGTGGAGGGCCTTGATGGACAACCCGTGATCGAT
>JBDSLN010000309.1:0-4567 GCA_039916365.1 Vicinamibacteria bacterium | reverse complement strand
GCCGAGCTGCTCGATGGCGTCCGCCGTTTCGTCGCCTGCGCCCATGATGTAGCCCACGCGCACGCCGGGGGCGATCTTGACGTTCTGAACGCGGAGGAGCGACTGCGCGTCATGGAAGAGATGTCGTTCCTGGGTGTGGTCGTAAGCGATGACCTGGTAGCCCTGGGCGAAGGTCTCACCGTTTGCAAGTGCCGCGGCCTTGATCGTGAACTCCGACTCCGGAGTGCCGGGGGGAACCGTGACGAAGAAGCGGGCGGTCAGTTCTTCGCCCTCGTAGGCAAACTTCATCGAAGCGGATGCGGGCACCACCTTGAGCTTGCCGGCATCGATCCTGACCACAGCGTCCACCGCGCCCTTGCTGCCGTTTTTCACCGCCACGCGCAATTCACGACGCACGGACACCGCGGACTTCGGCGCCACAACGATCTCCGGCGTGAGCTTCACCGAAAGCGTAGGAATGATGTTCACTTCCTTCTGCTTCTCACCGCCGACCCACGGACCTTCATAGCGATACTGTGCAGCCTGGGCGCGTCCGAACGCGACT
Source organism: Vicinamibacteria bacterium (assembly GCA_039916365.1). GTDB lineage: Bacteria > Acidobacteriota > Vicinamibacteria > Fen-336 > JAGNNV01 > JAGNNV01. The sequence goes on along the minus strand of JBDSLN010000309.1, from coordinate 4,023 downwards.
CCATGGCTGCTGAATTTGAAGAGGGCCTGCACATCGGACGGACTCCACGGGAGAGTGAGGTCCGCGGGGATGTCGATGTCATAGCGATCGACCTTGAAGTTGCGCTTCCAGTAAGGCTGGGTGTATCTCGCCGCGGAACCGGTGGTCACCGTGAACGTGCCCTGCGCCTTCTGACCGGGAGCGAGATCGCCCGTCTTGTCGAGCTTGCCCGTCACGGTCCAGCCGCTCGGAACGCCAAGCGAGACCTCTTCGAGTTTCACCGGCTCATCGCCCTGATTGACGACCAGGGCGCGGACATCGAAAGCCTGACCACGAACGACGTCGCCGTCATTCGCCGTCGCCTGAAAGACAACGCCGTGGGCGAAAACAAGCGCCTGCTCATACTCGGTGACTTTGCGATCGAGGCGATTCAGGAGATTGACTTTGGCGAGCGTCGACAGGCCGCTGCCCTTCACCTGCGAGATCAGTTCGCGCGTGGCTCCGAGTCCTTTGCGCAGCGCAGGCACAACCTTGCTGAGCGACTTCGGGTCGTAGGCAGCACCTGCTTCAGCGGCGGCGTCCTGCATCGTGGCGAGGCCGCCTTCGAGGAAAGGCGCCTTGTCTTCTTCTCCCTTGGCGAAGCGGATCAACGCCTTCACCGAGATGTCGTTGGGAAGAATCGACGTGCCGCCGCCGGTGATCTTCGGCTCGGAGTCGACCACGTAGTACATTGCGCGTCCGTCGCCCGGATCGCTCTTGAGCTGTCCGCCGCCCTGACACTTGTGGAAGGACCGTCCGATCGAACCGAACTCCTGGTAGCTCATGCCAAGGAGAGGATCGAAGGCGTTGGTCGCAACCGTCGTGACCTCGCCTTCCATCCTCTGGGCACCCCCGCCGACGCCGCCCTGATAGTCGCGTTGCGCCTGCCACGGAAGAAGCCCCTGCTCGGGATACCGCTTCACGTCTGCGGCCACGCGGAAGGCTTCCGCAGCCAGACGCGCGGTTGCCTGATGGTGCTGTCCACCGCCGTCCGCTTCCAGTGGAAGCGTCAGGACCACATCGGGACGAAAGGTGCGGAAGACGCGGACGACGTCGTCGAGAATCTCTTCCTTGCCCCATTTCTGAAAGGTCTCTTCGACGCTGAACGAATAACCGAACTCGTACGCTTTGGTGAAGTACTGTTCCGCCGCGTCGTAGCGATGGACGCCCGCCAGTTCCTCGGTGCGCAGAATGCCGATCGCCTGGAACAGCTCCGGGCCGATCTCGTTCTGACCGCCGTCGCCGCGGGTGACCGTCAAGAGACCTGCGCGAATTCCCTTGCCGCGAGAGAGCAGCGTGAGGACGCCGTTGTTTTCGTCGTCGGGATGCGCCGTGACATAGAGGACATTGAAGGCAACGGGAAGTCGCCGCAGCGCGAGACCCAGACCGGTTGCTCCCTGATCCTGGGGAAGCGACGCAAGCTGTGCGTCCGCCCGGCCGATGGCCAGAAAAACAATGAGACTGAAGGCCGCGAGCGCTCGTGACGTGAGGCGACTGGACATTGGGCTACTCCTGTTGAACAAAAAAGGGACCGCCGCCGCCACGGTACTGAAAAAGTGCGTCCTTGCGGGACGCGACGGCTTATCGGACTCGGATCTTCAACTGAAGACGGATCGGAATCAGGATGTCGCGGCCACCACCGCTGAGCGTGATCTCGACCGGCACCGTCACCTGAACGGGTTCGGCCGACAGAGCGCCCGACGGAACCTCGACGGACGCTTCGACGTTGACGGGATCCGACGTGAAAGTTGACGATCCACCGGGCGCGCCCAGTTCCATCATGGAATCGAGAGACGACGCTCCGGAGTCTCGCGGTGCTGCGGCGGGAGAGCGTCGCCGAAAGGATCGTCGAGCGGAGACGCGAGAGGGACCGGAGGTGCTTCTCCAAAAGGTTCGAGAGACGAGCCGAAAGGATCGTTGTTGTCGAGTACCGGTGCTGCAGCAGGCGCGCCACCGAAGTCCACATCCAGTTCGCCGGCCGGGAGGGGGGCCGCTACGGGCGCCACGGGCGGGGTCGGCAACTCGGTGAGGCTGTCGAGCGACAACTCATCGCCGAAAGGATCGGAGCTTGGGGAACTGCTGGCGGCGGCGTTGACTGCGGCCGTTGCGGACAAGGCTTCAAGGGGATCGCCGAACTCGATGGGCAGCGGGGCGCTGGGCACCGGGTCAAGACCCAATTCGCTGTCGAGAGAAAGGGCAGGAGCCAAAGGTGCTGCCGGCCCGCCTCCTAGCGAATCGAGCAGATCGTCCGTCGAGCCGAAGTTGGGGGGAGCGGGCGTTGGCGGTGTTGGCGCCGACATCTTGATCGGTGGCGGCAAAGGCGGAGCTGAGAATGGGGACGGCGCAGTGGGGGACTTGAGTCCCGAGGTCGGCCGGCGAAGGTTGCCTGAGCTGGGAGCGCCGGAACTCGGGCCGTCGTTGCCGTATTTGTTCGCGAGAACCCGGAAGACCAGCTGGGTCGCGACCTTCAGCGTTTCCTCTACACCCTTGCCGCTTTTCGCCGACGCTTCCACAAAAGGAACGCCGCGGGGGTTCAGCGCGGCGTTGAGTGCATCGAGCGACGCCGCATTCGGCAGGTCGCGCTTGTTGTACTGAATGACCAGCGGAATATTCTCTGGATCGAGCTCGTTCGCCACAAGGTTCTCGCGAAGGTTCCTCATCGCATCCGCGTTCGCGTCGATCATCGCGTCCTGCGAGTCGGCCACGAACACCACGCAGTCTGCGCCCTTTAGGACCATTCGTCGGGTCGCGTTGTAGAAGACCTGTCCGGGGACGGTGTAGAGCTGGACGCGCGTCTTCATGCCGCGGATCGTGCCAAGCTCGATGGGCAGGAAGTCGAAGAACAGCGTGCGGTCGGCTTCCGTCGCGAGCGACAGCATCTTGCCCTTGTTCTTGATAGGCAGTTGTTCGTGAATCCACTGCAGGTTCGTGGTCTTCCCGCAGAGACCCGCGCCGTAGTAAACGACTTTCGCCGTGAGTTCTTTTGTGGAGTAGTTGAAGAGAACCATGTTTAGTGCTGACCAGCTAAGGATTCTATGCCCGTGGGAGAGACCAGCCTCTCTTCGCTAGACTTTAGCCTCACACCCCAAGCCAACCGAGGAGATTTCGAAAGATCCATGCTGACATCCACCGCCCTTGCCCTCATTTTGCTGGTTCCGCAGGCGCCTTCCGTGGCTCCTGCCCCCGCCCAGGTTCCAGCGCCGGAAGTGAAGCCGACTCCCGATGGCCCCGTGATCGCGATTGACACGACCATGGGAACGATTCAGGTTGGCCTCTATGCCACCAAAGCGCCGGCGTCCACCCGCAACATCATGAGCTACGTGAAGAGCGGGTTCTACACGGGCACGATCTTCCATCGCGTCATTCCGGGATTCATGATTCAGGGCGGTGGAATGGACATCAAGATGGTGGAGAAGCCGACGGGCCCGCCCGTCCGCAATGAGGCGAAGAACGGTCTCCTCAACAGCCGCGGGTCGCTTTCCCTTGCGCGCACGAACGACCCCCAGAGCGCCACGTCGCAGTTCTTCATCAGCGTGAAGGACAACCCGATGCTCGACTTCGGCGTATCCCGTGATGGCTGGGGCTACGCCGTGTTTGGTGAAGTTCTGTCAGGCATGGACGTGGTTGATGCCATCGTGAACGTTCCCACGACCAGCACTGGCGTGTTTCAGAATGTTCCGGTGAAGCCGGTTGTCATTACCAAAGTGCGGATTATTTCCGAGCCCGTAGCGGTCGCCGCGCCGTCGACGTCTTCCCCCAGGCTCGGAGCGGGCGCCGCCGCCAAGCCCGCGGTTCGTCCGGCTGGTACCGCTCGAAAGGCTGCGCCGAAGGTCGCGCCCAAGGCGTCCCCGGCCACCTCCGCCAAGGCGACGCCCACCCCCTCCGTTTAGCGAGAAGTCCCCAAGCCGGCCGAAACGTCTCTAGACTGGGACTCGTTGGCTGGCTGATCTCTGCCGCCAGCGTTGTTCGCTCCGTCGTTCCGCCTGACGTCTTCGGACAGAGGTT
>JBDSLN010000308.1:0-5777 GCA_039916365.1 Vicinamibacteria bacterium | reverse complement strand
GATGAAGCTATTCAACTTTGTGAGACGGGCACTGGTCGCAGGAACGACGCTCGCGGTCGTGGGGTCGGCATCGCCCGCGGACGCCCAAACTGGCAACCGCGTCGATCCGCGGCAGTACGAAACCATGCGGGCCTTGGGGCATTATGTGGACATCGGGGCGCAGTTCACGCTCGACGAGGCAGAGAGCTTCTCGGCGGATCAGAACCCAAGGGAGCGCTCCCTTATCGTCTCCCTCGAGGATTTCACCCGCCGTACCACGGCTTTCCACGATCGCCTCGACAACTACGAGGTGTCGCCTTTCGATTTCGGCTCGGAAGCCAGTCGGCTTCGTCGTCTCGCGCTGCGCGTGAACCGCAACTTGCGCGGGGTGAACGTCGCCCGTGACGTCTACGACGACTGGACTGCCGTGATCGACGGCTTGAACCGGATCGTCCGGGTGGCGCGCGGCCAGTCGGTCAGCGTCCCGCAGGCCCCCGCAGAGTGGGAGTCAGCAGGTGGAGACGATTACCAAGGCAACGCAGACGATCACAATAGTACCGACCCGAATCACCATCAGGGGGAGACGTATGGCAACCGCGGCTCCGCAGGCTATCCCGGGAACCGGTCAGGGGACGGCTACCGGAATGGGAACCTGTCCGTGCCGGACCTCCAGCAATTCCGGCGGCTCGCTCACCAGCTCGACGTGCAGGTGTCCGAGGCCCACAATCTGGCCGATCGCGAAGGCGCCAATGACCGGGCACGCGTCGACATGCTGGAGGAGTTCCGCCAGTTCAACCAGCGTACCTCGGCACTGCACGACCGCACCGACGCGGACGCGCTCGATCCCCAGCAGATCGGCCCCGTCGTGGACCAGCTGTTCCGCGATGCGCAGGCCGTCGATCGCCGCATGCGCGACGCCCGGTTGTTCCAGGGTGAATGGGACAAATGGCAACAGGCGATGCGCACGTTGCAGCAGATGGGTGAGATGTTGCGCTGACCAGCCGGCGTTCGGCCGGCCCTCACCGGCCTCGGTATGGGACCGCTCAACTGGAGTCGTCGTTACGATGGCGTCGTGAGTATGCTGGGCCCCGGTGTCGGAATTAGGATGACCTTCCCTTCTGGAGGCCCTCATGACCCAAAGCCACGCCGCCCTTCTTGCCGTGCTCTGCGCGACCGCGGCCCTCGCCCAGGCGCCTTCGCCATCGCCCGCCGCGGTCGCGCCGAAGAAGGCTCCGGCCGCGAAACCCGCGATGCCGTCGCCATCTCCCTCCGCCTCAGCCACGCCCGAAGTCGCTAAAAAGCCGAGCCTGGGCGCCGAGACATTCGGCGGCATCCGCGCGCGGCTCATTGGTCCGGCCGTGACTTCGGGCCGGGTGATGACGATCGCTGTCCACCCCGGCAACACCGGCATCATCTATATAGGCACCGCGTCGGGCGGCGTGTGGAAGACGGTGAACGCCGGTGCTTCGTGGCAGCCACTCTTTGACAAGGAAGGGGCGTTCTCCATCGGCTGGATCACGCTTGACCCGAAGAACCCGGGTGTCGTCTGGGTGGGAACGGGCGAGCGCAACTCGCAGCGTTCGGTTGCCTACGGTGACGGTGTCTACAAGTCGGAGGACGGAGGCAAATCATGGAAGAACATGGGTCTCAAGAACTCCGAGCACATCGGCCGGATCGTGGTCAATCCCGAAAACTCCGACATTGTCTATGTGGCCGCGCAGGGTCCTCTCTACACGGCGGGCGGGGATCGCGGTCTCTACAAGACGAGCGACGGCGGCAAGACGTGGGAGCAGGTCCTCAAGGTCTCCGAGAACACCGGAGTCTCGGATGTGGTGCTCGACCCGCGCAACCCAAGCGTCGTGATCGCGTCCTCCTATCAGCGTCGGCGGACTTTCTTCACCCTGATCGACGGCGGTCCCGAAAGCGCGATCCACCGCAGCGCCGACGGCGGCAAGACATGGACCAAGGTCAACACCGGTCTGCCTTCCGAGGAGCTGGGCCGCATCGGCCTCGCCATCGCGAAGTCCAACCCGGACCTGGTCTACGCGAACGTCGAGGCCGCAAACCGCAAGGGCGGGATCTACCGCAGCTCAGACAACGGCGTGACCTGGGAGAAGCGGACGGACTACAACCAAGGGTCGATGTACTACGGGGACATCTTCGTTGACGAGTCCGATGCCGATCGCGTGTACGTCCCCGACGTTCTCTTCCAGGTCTCCGACGATGGCGCGAAGACGTTCCATGCTCTGGGCCAGCGCTATATGCACGTCGACAACCACATCATCTGGGTTGAGCCAAACAACGCGAACCATATGCTCGTGGGCAACGACGGCGGGCTCTATCGCAGCTTCGACAAGGGAGCCACCTGGACGTTCTTCGAGAACCTCCCGCTCGCGCAGTTCTACGACGTCGATGTCGACCAGTCTGAGCCCTTCTACAACGTATGCGGCGGACTTCAGGACAACAACTCTCTGTGCGGCCCCTCGCGCACGCGCTCTGATCACGGGATCCTCAACGAAGACTGGTTCGTCACCCAGGGCGGCGACGGCTTCACCACCCATGTCGATCCCACCGACCCAAACATCATCTACGCGGAGCTGCAGCATGGCGTGATCGTGCGCGTGGACAAGCGCACCCACGAACGCGTGGGCATTCAGCCCCAGGAGGAGAAGGGTGCTGTCCCCGCGCGCTGGAATTGGGACGCGCCTTTCATCATTTCGCCGCACTCGAACACGCGCCTGTACATGGGCTCTCAACGTCTGTATCGCACCGACGACCGCGGCAACTCGTGGAAAGCGCTTTCAGGCGATCTCTCCCGTCAGGTCGATCGCAACAAGATTGCGCTGATGGGGAAGGTGTGGGGCCCCGACGCGGTGGCCAAGAACACCTCGACGGCGCTCTACGGAAACATCAGCGCCATCGCCGAGTCGCCGAAGAAGGAAGGCCTGCTCTACGTCGGCACCGACGACGGTCTCGTTCAAGTGAGCGAGGACGGTGGAGCGAACTGGCGGAAGATCGACTCGTTCCCCGGTGTGCCGAAGGACGCCTACGTCGCGCGTATCCGCGCCTCGCAGCATGACGCCAGCACCGCTTACGTCGCCTTCGAGAATCACCAGAACGGCGACTTCCTTCCCTACCTCTTCAAGACCGCCGATGCGGGGAAGACGTGGACCTCGGTCGCGGGTGATCTGCCGAAGCGCGGCTCCGTTTACGCGGTGGCCGAAGATCACGTCGATCCGAACCTGCTTTTCGCGGGGACCGAGTTCGCCGCGTACTTCTCGAAGGACGGTGGCGCCAAGTGGCTGAAGGTCGCGGGACTGCCCACGATCGCGGTGCGCGAGATCGCGATCCAGAAGAAGCACAACGATCTCGTCCTCGGCACGTTCGGCCGCGGTATCTACGTGGTCGACGACTACAGCCCGCTGCGCGCCACCACCCTCGAGATGACGCAGAAGCCCGCGACGATTCTGGGAGCGCGCGACGCGATGCTCTACGTCACCACCCAGCGCTATGGCGGTCGGGCCAAGGCCTTCCAGGGCGAAATGCTTTACGCCGCCGAAAATCCGCCGTATGGCGCGGTCATCACCTACTACCTCAAGGATGCGCTGAAGACGCTGAAGCAGAAGCGCGTGGACGCCGAGAAGGCCTTGGACAAGGCGGGAAAGCCGATCGAGTATCCGAGCTTCGACGCGCTGCGCGCCGAGGCCGAGGAGGAGGCGCCCGCAGTCCTGCTGACGATCGCGGATGAATCGGGCACGCCCATTCGCACCCTCACCGGCCCCGCCACCGCGGGCTTCCAGCGGGTGGCCTGGGATCTGCGCCATCCTCTGCACACCCTCCCTCGAGCCCCCCGTCCGAATGAAGACGACGACGACTTCTTCGGCGGTCAGAGCGGTCCCTACGTCATTCCCGGCGCATACAGCGTGAGCATGGCGCAGCGCGTCGGCGGCGTGGTGACGCCGCTGGGTGGTCCGGTGAGCTTCAAGGTGACGCTCGATCCGCAGAGCCCGCTGACCATGGCCGACCACAAGGCGCGCGCCGAATTCCAGGCGACCTACCAGTCGCTGCGACGTTCGGTCGCGGGCTCGATCGAAGCCGCGAATGCCACGAACACCCGCATCGATCAGCTGAAGCGCGCGCTCGACAGCACGCCGGCGCCGCCGCGAGCCCTCCATGAATCTGTCCGGGCGGCACAGAAGCGCCTCGGAGCGGTGCTCATCGCCCTGCGCGGCGACACCGCCATCGCCCAGCGCAGCGAGGGCACGCCCGACTCCATCAGTGATCGCGTCAATGGCATCAGCTTTGAGTTGTCGCGAAGCCTCGCCCCCGCGACCGGAACCCATCGTCGGCAATTCGAGATCGCTAAGACGCTCTTTACCGACGAACTCGCGAAGCTCAAGACGCTTGTTGAGACGGATCTCCCGGCCCTTGAACACGACGCGGAAGCCGCCGGTGCCCCGTGGACCGTCGGCCGCATCCCGACGCTGCGAGAGCATTGACCTCACGTCCGACAGATCGCCACGCACCGGACGGCCCACCCACCACGACCGCCCACGGGTCATGCGGATTGACAAGGCGTCGGCATCGACGGCTCGCTCTGCCCTGCGTCGCGCAGTGAGAAGCTGATCATCTATCGCCCGCGGAAGTGAACTGAGCCCCCACCGGGCTGCTCGAGCAGAGAGTTCCAATTCGTCAGCGGTAAGCCGGACGTGCGAACCGCGGCGCTCAGTTCATCAGCTTTTTTTGCAGATAGGTCATGGCCAGCGCGCGGGTGTGGGCGGCCTGCTTCAGATCGGCGCCAGACCCATGGCCGCCCTCGGTATTCTCATAGAAATAGAAGGGCAAGCCCATCGCCTCCATGCGCGCCGCGAACTTGCGGGCGTGCTGGGGCCCCACCCGATCGTCCTTCGTGGTGGTGAAGATATAGGGCTCGGGGTAGCGCACGCCCTTCTTGAGATTGTGATACGGCGAGGTCTTCAGCCAGAACGCCCGCACCGCGGGATCGGCATTCACATCGCCATATTCGCCCTGCCACGAGGCGCCCGCGGCGATTTTGGAAATGCGCAGCATGTCGAGCAGCGGCACGTCGATGATGACGGCGTTCCACAATTCGGGGTGCTGAGTGAACTGCACGCCCATTAACAGGCCGCCGTTCGAGCCGCCCTGGATGCCGAGCCTTCGCGGGCTCGTCACCTTGGTGGTGATCAGGTCGCGCGCTACGCTTGCGAAATCGTCGTAGATGATCTGGCGCTTGGTCAGCAGCCCCGCCTCGTGCCAGGCCGGACCGAATTCGCCGCCGCCGCGGATGTTGGCGAGCACATAGGCGCCGCCGCGTTCCAGCCACAGCTTCCCGGTTTCGGGCGAATAGTTCGGGGTCCGGCTGACCTGGAAGCCGCCATACCCAGTGAGCAGAGTGGGTGTTGAACCGTCGAGCTTGATGTCCTTCCGGTGCACGATAAAGTAGGGGATCTTCGTGCCATCGGTGGACGTCGCCTCGCGCTGTTCGACGACCATGCCCTTGGCGTCGAACTTGGCGGGCAGCGCCTTCACTTCGACGACGGTTCCCGCATCGGCATCGGCGAGCAGCAGTGATGACGGAGTGAGGAAGCCGCTGACGTTCAAGAAGGTGCGGTTGGAGTGGTCGTCCGCCGAACCGAAGCTGACCGCGAGATTATCGGGCACGTCCAGCTTCGTCGTTGTCCAGCCACCGCCCGCTGCCGGGCGCAGCACCAGTGCGCGTCCTCGGACATTGTCGAGGGTGGCCAGCATCAATGCGTCCTTGCTGGCGCTCACGCCGT
>JBDSLN010000307.1:0-7377 GCA_039916365.1 Vicinamibacteria bacterium | reverse complement strand
CACCTGATCAAAGCCAAGACCATCACTCGCGCGGAGCAAACGGGGCTGGGGGCAAAGCACGACAGCGAATGCCGAATGTGGCCCCCAGCATTAGGGTGATAGCATTCCCTTTCCCATCGGGGTCGTCCCACCGCGTCAAAACGGTCGAGGGCGAAACCCGTGGAACTTCAAGAAACCCCCAACGGAAGGACTCACCACGTGTCGTTGATGTCGGAAGATGACAAGCCCTGGAAGCGCGACTTAGTTCGCACCGCCGCAAACCGTCGTGAACAGGTTGCAGCGCAGCTCGAGACGGACATTCAGGCAGCGCCCTCGTTCGAAGAAGCGCTCCGACTTGCGGTGGACGGTCTCAAGAAGAAGTTCGCCCGCTACACCGCTGTTTCGGCCTACGTGGCCGATGGTGAAGATCTGGCTCTCCTCACCGCCGCCAATCGTCCCACGGGACCCGAGCGCGTTGGCTCCGGCGGTCCGCTGGCCGACGCCGCGCGGAATCCTCGTTCCACAATGATTTCCAACATCACTGAAGAGAGCGCATGGAAAGCGGTGGGCCTCACGGTCGGATCGCTCCTGATCGCTCCGGTCCGCACGGACGCCGGCCTCTGGGCCATCCTCGAAGTCTGGAGTGATTTCCGCGACTCCTTCACTCCGCAGGATCAGCGTTTGCTCGAGCGCGTCGCCACCGCCCTTGGCAAGAAGACTCCCGCCGCTTAGTCATTTCGTCGGTTCGCTCCGGCGGATAGACGTCGCGTCGTTCCGAGCATTCGCCCCGAGTTCGTCCGCGGAGGATCCATGGTGAGTTTTCTTGAAGGCATCATCCCTCCGGTCATTACGCCTTTTGAGGCGGATGGTCGGCTTGATCTCGAGGCCTACGAAGCCAACATCGAGTCGTACGGTCCTTGCGACTTCTCGGCCATCCTCGTCCTCGGCAGCAATGGGGAGGCCGTATGTCTCTCCGAAGAGGAGAGAGTCGCCATCATCAAAGCGGCAGTGGCGAAGTCGAACGGTCGCCCGATCATCGCAGGCACTGGAACCGAGTCGACGCACACCACCATCGAGCTGACCAAGAAGGCGGCCGATGCCGGCGCCGCTGCCGCCCTCATTCTCAATCCCTTCTTCTTCAAGAACCACCTGAGCGGTGAAGCACTGCTCCGCCACTACGAAGGGGTGGCCGATAATTCGCGCATCCCGGTGCTTCTGTACTCGATGCCCGCCGCCACCGGCCTTCCGATTCCACCAAGCGTCGTTCATCAGCTGGCCAAGCATCCGAACATTCAGGGCATGAAGGATTCGAGCGGCGACATCGCGAACCTCCAGCGGATCCTCGGCGGCGTTCCGAAGGACTTCTCGCTCGTCACGGGTTCAGCGCCCGTCCTCTATCCGGCCTTGAGCCTGGGTGCTTCGGGCGCCATCGTGGCCGCTGCGGGCTGCGCGCCGGAAGCCACGTGTGCGGTGTTCCGCGCCTTCAAGGCGGGAGATCATGATCGCGCCAAACGCCTTCAGCTGGCTTTGACGCCTCTCGCTATCGCGGTGACCGCCACGTATGGAGTCGCCGGCCTCAAGGCCGCCCTTACGCTTTCAGGACGTCGTGGAGGCGTCCCTCGTTCGCCTCTCGCCGCCGCCACGGAAGCCGAAGTGACGGAAGTGAAGCGGCTGATGGACGCGGTCCGCGCCGCTCAGTAGTCTTTCGCTAGAAAAACCACTTCAGCGGCTTTGCCGCTTTCAGCGCGATGCGGCTTTCCTCGCCCTCCGAGATGCGCGCGAGGTAAACGCCGGGCCGACCCGAGAAGCCCGCTGCGGTACACGCCTGCGGCGGCGCGTCGAAGATCGGCAAGCGGTATTGGCCTTCGTGCATGAGCCGATAGACGCTGAGATGGGGCCAGTTCCCCAAAGAAAGCCGCGGCCCCGCGTTACCCTCGCGGACGTCGCCGAACAGGCGGATCGCCGCGCCATGAATGCGGATCTTGAGGTCGCCGGATCCAATCAGTTCCAACGGAACTCGCACGCGCCAGATTTGCCGGAACGCTTCCGGATCGCGGTGACCTCTAAAAGTCGCCAGACCAAACGGCGGCATCGTGGCGACCGCCGGCTCCAGGCGGATTCCGTTCACGTCCACAGCCGGCGCGTGGCCATCGGAGGACTGGACGTCCATCATGAGCCACGCTGGGTCGGTAGCTGCAGCGCCAGCGTCCTCAATGGCCTGAGCCGGTATCCGACAGGAGATGGGGAGAGCATCCGGGGCGACTACCCATTCGGTCCGTCGCGTGTCGGTCCGGGCTGCAGCGATGGAGCTGCCGAGGAGGACGGTGATTCCAATGAGGGATGCGAAGACGCGCGCGCACGTATCGGCAGACCATCTCGTGACCGCCCTCCACAGCGCCACTCCCAACCCGATCCACAACAGGCCGCGCACCACGATCAGGAACAGATCCCCGGAGACGCTGAGTCGGGCGAACCAGATCGCTGGAAGCAGCGCTCCGATCGCAGCCGCCCCAAGAGCGCCCAGCAAAAGACGTTGAGCGCGCCGTTCCTGCCAAAGCCGATCCAGCGCGATGGCCGCACCGATGACGAGGAACGGCAACGCCGGGGTCGCGTACTTGTTGAAGACGTGGTACGCGGGATAGGTCATCGACAGCATCACAAACGGCAGGGCGAGGATCGCTCGACGGCCGGTCAGAAGAAGCGGAAGGCTCAGGATGAATAGAACCACCAGACCGCGATGAAATGGGATCTGGAGGGCGTAGGGCAGGACAAACGAAACCGCGAAGGGGTTGTCGGGTTGATTCCAGAGGCGATGCAGATTCGTAAGCGTGGTCTGCGCGGACCGACCCGGATGGCGAGCCACGAACGCCGCAACGTCCGCGAAGGTTGAGGACACCGCCGACTCGCCCTTCATCGCGATGAGTTCCTGCTGATACGCCGTGTCCTCGATGCGCAGCGGTCCCTGCCAGCCGTCGCTCTCCGTGTAGAGCCAGAAGCCGAGGGGATGAGGCGACGTATAGGCGAAGAAGCCGTACTGCTTGTCGAGCACATAGGCGAGGGGTCTCGAGAAGTGTTCGGCGGCGGCGACCGGCAACAAGACTGTGAACGCGCCAAGCAAGGGAATCGCAATCTGCGACGGACGCTTCGTCAGAGAGAACGTCCATGGAACCAAGCAGAGGATCAACGCCAGGAGCAGGAACGATAGGCCTTGCGGATGAAGGCAGAGTCCAATTCCAAGGAGCACTCCGACGCCCAGCAGACTTCGTGGTTCGCTCGGACTGTCCGAAGCGCGCAGCATGATGAGCGCGGCCATCAACCACGCGGACAGGATGAACGGCTCTGGCTGAACGATTCCCGGTGCGATGGAGAACGTTGGATGAAGAAGGGCGATGACCAGCGCGATCTTCGCGGCGCGCGGGCCGACCACCGTCTCGCAGATCGCCACGATGAGTCCGACCGCGAAGGCCATGGCGAGCGCCTGAATCGCGTAGATCAACCCGAGTCCCTCGCCCCCGATGAACCGCAGGAATCCGTACAGAACGCCGGTCGCGGGCAAAGCCAGATAGGGCTGAAGATCGCTGAGGGCCGGGCCGATGGCAAAAGGTGAATCAAGACCCGCCGCGGCCTCGGCGTACCTGCCGCCCATCTCGAAATACGCGGCGGGATCACCCATAGGGAGCGGCTGATCAAAGATCGCAAACTGGATCGTGGTCAGGCAAAGCGACGCGGCGAACGCCACCACAGACAGTCGGCTGATCTGAGCGCGAGCCACGAAGCGCGCACCCCTAAAGGCAACGAATAGTGGCGCAAGCAATGCGAGCACGAGGATTAGCGGCTGCAGTTGCTCCGCGGCGAGAGAGGCGAAGGTCAAAGACAGGCTTCCTCGCGCAAGCGTGACAAAGCCAAGAGCGAGAACCACGCTTCCCACGAGTGTTTCCTTCAGCCCACGCAGCGAGAGGACGATCGCGACAAGACCCAGGAGAACGATCGCGACGGCCCGCGACCAAGGCGTTTCGCTGCGAGCGATCTCCAGAGCGTGCAGACGAAGTCGCGCGTCGGACTCGATGACGATAGAGCCGCCGCGCGACAGATCGAGGCTCACGGCGGTGGGCGCGTCGGAACCCACAATGGTCCGCTCGGCGCCATCAGCCTTGAGCCGAATAGGGCCGTTGCCCGAGAGCCGCACAGTCAGGCGCAGCGATTCCATCGGAAGGTCGATGCGTCCCCCTTTGCCTTCTGAAACGATTCCAGGCAAATCCAATCGCCCCCGGCCGAAACCGGTCGTGAGCGAATGCGCGCCATAGTTTGCGGGCGCGTCCATCCGGTCGACGACGAAGGGAAAGAGCGCGCCCGCCGCGAGGGCCGCCACACAAAGTGTGCGGACCTTCGGCCGGATCAAGCCAGCTCCGAGTACCGGGTGAGCTGGACGTTGTGACGGGCCAGGGTCTCGCGCACACCCGTCGCCTGCAGCGCGGCCAGCTCCTGATGCCACTTGAAGCCCCACGAGGGATAGGCGTGCTCCAGTTCCTTCTGACCGGCTCCCGGATGCACCACCAGCTCGGTGACACCTTCGGGAAGATTCGGAATTCCCTTGACGAGCTGAAGGCCGGTGAGACGGCCGCTCGGCGAAGGGAGCCAAAGAGAATCGGGAGTCTTCATCCCACGCGCGCGCGCCGAACGCTGGACACGCTTCGCGAGAGGAGCCAGAAACAGGCTGAATTTGGTGCGGCTCGGAACCACCCGCGCGCCGGCGCGCAGACCCGCGACCTTGTAGTGCTCAGCCAGCCGGTAGAGGATCGAACGAAGCTGCGGGAAGAAGTGAGTGTGCTGGTGGGAATCGAAGTGTGTGATGTCGAGGCCGGCACGCAGCACGCGCTGGATCTGGCGTCCCATTCCATCTCGATCTCCTCGAGATCGATGCGGCCCTTCATCAATTCGACGAACAGGTGTTGATACGTTTTTGGGAAGACTCCTTGGGGCGCCAGGGTTTTGAGACTCTGCGTTCCCAGAAGCGGCCGCTCCTCTACCAGGGTGAGGTGAATTCCTACATCCAGTTTTTTGCGCTTGAGCACGAGCGCACACGCATGATCAAACGCCCTCCCGCACGCAACGATCGAGGCCGACGTGACGATGCCCTGTTCATGCGCTTCGAGAACACCGCGATTGATGGCTTCGTGGACCCCGAGGTCGTCACCGCTGACAATGAGGCTACGAGTCATGCCACCGGCCTTCGCGCCGTGAAGAGAACGTGAGGAGAGGTGTAGCCCGCGTCAAGGCGACGGACGGCGACCGATTCAAAGCCGATCCGCTCCAGCCGCGACGTCAATGCCGTAGTCGATTCGAAATGCATCTTGTCGCCGGTGGTGATGCGCAGAATCCGGGTGCTCATGAATTCCTGCAGTTTGAGTCGCTCGAACTTCCATCTCGGTTCCGTCGTGATCTCCTTGAGGACAAAGACGCCCCCCGCGCGGAGCTTCTGAAGACAGGTTCGCAGAAACGAATCCCACTTCGACTCGGGCACAAGGTACAAAACATCGATGAGCGCCACCGCATCGAATCCGGTCTCCGGAACTTCCTCAAGGCGCGCGTTGCGGAACTCGATGCCGGAACGATCCCCGACACTCGCCCGCGCCGACGCGATCTTGGTCTCGGACAAGTCAACGCCGAGGACACGGAGATGATCACCGCGGAGCCACGCTTCATTGGAAACAAGGCCGTGACCGCAGCCGATGTCGAGCAGCGAGCCCGTTTTCGGCAGGGCATCGACCACCGCCTCGAGGGGAGCTGACCATGCTCGAAGACGCGTGTGAAGTCGCACACCGAGCGCTTGATTCCGGTAAAGCGAGGGGGCCTGCATCGATCACTTCTGCTCTCAAGCCACGTCGCGGCGCAAGGCGAGCATCTCGCGCACGATCTTCACGATGACGGAGGGCGAAGACAGCGTGGAGACGCCGCGCGACCGTGGAAAATAGTCGACGCCGATCTGGATGATGTGGGCGCCGGCCTTCCGGGCCCGACAGAGGAATTCCACGTCGATGAAACTTCCGTCGCTCTTGAGGGTGAACTTTTCGAGGAGTTCGCGCTTAAACAGCTTGAAGGAAAAGTTCACGTCCTTGATGGCGAGGCCGAACAGCGCGCGGACCAACGAGTTGTAGAAGAAGGAATAGACCGTCCGCAGCAGGCCTTCGGACGTGCGGTCGAAGCGGTACGCCGACACGACATCCGCTTTCTGAACCTCAAGGAGGCGAACGGCGCGCCTGACCTCGTGCAGATCGAAGGGCAGGTCGGCGTCGGTGTAGAGAATCAGATCCTTGGTCGCGACCGCGTAGCCCGCGCGCAACGTTCCGCCGAGCTTCTTGTTGACGGCGTTGTGGACCGCCGTGACTCTCGGATCCTTCGCGCAGATCGATTCGATGATCTCGCGCGTGCGGTCCGTGGAGGCGTCGTTGACCAGGATGATCTGGTAGTCGTCCGTGATCGGAGTCAGGGCCTCAACCGCCGCCTCGTAGGCGCGCATCACGTAGTCCTCTTCGTTAAAGAGGGGGAAAACAACGCTGATCGACGTCATGGCGAAGGGGGAGAATAGTGGGGCAGGGCCGAGTTGAGAAGCCGTTCATAGGTTTCGAGAGTCCGTTCCTCGGTGTGCTCCGTCTCCGCAAACTTGCGGGCTCGACCTCCAAGCCGCCGGGCAAGCGCGGGGTCGCAAGCCAGCGCATCAATCGCACGAGCGACACCACCTTCCTCGTCGGTCGGATCCACTCGTTTTACTGCGTCGTCCGGGATCTCCGACTGGTTCGCGATGTCGGAAATCACGACCGGTCGGCCTTGCGCCATCACGCGCAGAAGAGCGGCCGACGTTTCACGGGCCGTGGGATAGCGGAGATGGACCACCACGGTGCTCAGTTCCATCGCGGCGGCGAACTCCGCCGGATCGAGCCGCCCGGTGATGATGGTTCGCGCGGTCACGCCAGCCTTCTCCAACGCACCGTTGAGCCACTCCGGATCGGCGACGGATCCCGCGAGGAGGAGTCGGGCGCTCGGATGGTTCTCCGCAACGCGCTTGAAGGCGCGGGCCAACGTGTCCAGGCGTTTCTCGCGGGTCAGGAGGCCAAAGGCGCCGACCACAAGCTCGCCCTCTTCGATTCCCCAGCGAGCGCGCAGCGCGGCGATCGTCGCAGCATCCGCCTGGATGCGGCGAACCGGCATCGCCACGTTCGTGACAGGAAGATCAGGACGCGCGGTCCGCAGAGAGTCGACCATGAACTCGTTGTGGGCGGCGGCGGCGCGCGCATGGGTCAGGCTTGGCTCGAAGAGCGGAAACGCATACGGCAGCAGATCCCCGGCGGAATTGAAGTAAGCATCCTTGAGACGTGCGCCCTGACCCGGATAAACCGCTTC
>JBDSLN010000306.1:0-13101 GCA_039916365.1 Vicinamibacteria bacterium | reverse complement strand
CGATCGAACCGCCCGACTCCAGGGGCACGCGGGTCTTGAGCGCGCGCTCGAGCTCGGCATTGATGCCGAAGTCGTCGAAGATGTGGCCGGGTCGATTGACGAGACGAACCTTCGAGAGAAGCTCGGGATCGACGCGGTCGAGGAAGTTGTAGACTTTTTTGTGAACCTCGGGATCGTCGACGTGAACGCCGGCGACATCTTTGCCGAGCAGGTCGCGCAGGAGACGTTCGACGAGCGACGGCTCCTTATACAGAAGCATAGGCGCCTTGCCGCGCGAGGCGACGCCGCGCACTTCGTCCCAGGTGCGGATCAGGTTTTTGGCATCGCGTTCGAGGTCGACGACATCGCGTCCAAGCGCCGCGGTGCGGCCAATGAACCCACCGCCCCCGTTGTCGCGGCGAACGCCCTTGAGGAAGCTCTTGAGGCGCTTGCGCTCGTCATCGTCCTGAACCCGACGAGAAACACCGACATGCTCGACGGTGGGAAGGAAGACCATGAAGCGACCGGGCAGAGAGATGTGCGCTGTGATGCGCGCGCCCTTGGTTCCAAGCGATTCCTTGACCACCTGAACGACGATGTCCTGGCCCGGACTCACCAAGTCTTCGATCGGGGCGGCCTTGGCGCCGCGCTCTTCTTCTTCGAGAAGATTCTCCGGAAGGTCCTCGAAGACATCCTCGGCATGCATGAAAGCGTCACGATCGAGGCCGATGTCGACGAAAGCGGAGCCCATGCCCGGAAGCACACGGCTCACCCGGCCCTTGTAGATGTTGCCCGCAGTGGACGCGTGCTCGGATCGCTCGATGAAAAACTCGGCGACTTGGGAGTCTTCGAGCAGTGCTACGCGGGTTTCTTTGGGAGAGGATGTGACGACAAGTTCGCGCCTCATGCGGAGCGCACGGACAACGTTGCGGAGAATTTCATTTGGAGAAGCTCGAGATAGGGCCCGTCAATTGGCGAACCGGCGCATCCTGACACTGAGGATCAAGCCGATCGATATGAATGTCGCGAGCACCGAGGAACGACCGGCGCTCATTAGCGGAAGTGGCAGACCCTTGACGGGGAGAAGACCCGCCACCATGCCGACATTGTAAACAACCTGGAAGGCGAGTGTTGCGGTGAGACACGCAACAAGGATGGCACCCAGTCGATCGCGGGCGAGTCGTGCGATATCAAGGCATCTCCAGAGCAGCGCCAGATAGAGCCCGAGCGTTCCCACTACGCCGATGAAGCCGAACTCTTCGGCCAGCACCGAGAAAATAAAGTCCGTTTGACGCGCCGGAAGATAGCCAAGCTGGGTCTGCGAACCCAGGCCGTAGCCTTTTCCGGCAAGCCCACCCGAGCCCACTGCGATCTGCGATTGCTTCTTCTGGTAGCCCTTTCCCTGTGGGTCCAGATCGGGGTCCAGGAACGAATAGATACGCGCCTTCTGATAGTCGCGCAGCAGAAACTCCCACGACACGAGTCCGAAAATCAACAGAAACCCGCTAAGAATCAGGATGGATTTGTAGCGCAGTCCCGCCAGGAAGGCTCCGATGAAAAACATCGGCAGCAATGAGACGGCGGTCCCGAGATCGGGCGCCGCCGCGATGGTCAAGGCGAGAACACCCGTAATGGACGCCGGCGCCATCAGATCGCCGAGGCCGAGTGAGTCCTTCTTCATCTCGGAAAAGAGCTTGGCGATCACGAGGGCCGCGACGATTTTTGCGAACTCGGAAGGCTGAAATTGCACGGGCCCAAGAGTCAGCCACCGCTTGGTGCCTGCGATGCGCGGCGCCAGGGCCAGAGTTGTCAGCAGCACGAACAGAGTGGCACCCAGCAGAACCGGAGAGCGATCAGCGAGACGTCGATAGTCGGTGGCGGCCACGATCAGAAGCAACACCATTCCGATAGCGACCGCGCCAAGCTGGCTCATCCAGAGTCCCTGCAGCTTCGTTCCCTGGGTCGCGCTGTTGATCATGGCGGTGCCCAGCGCGCTGAGCAGGAGCGTGAGCCCAAGCAGCGGATAGTCCAGGCCCTGTGAGAGGCGGCGAAACACTAGGGAGACGCCCGTTTCGGGGGAGCGTCATGGAGGGCACGCTCGAAGAACTTCTGAAAGATCTCTCGCGCGACCGGAGCCGCCGCCGCGCCGCCGCTGCCGCCGTGATCGACGAGCACCGCCAGGACGATTCGTGGATCATCGAGGGGTGCTATGCCCGCGAACCAGGCGTGCGGTTGGATCGAGTCAATGTCCTTGGTGAGCTTCGCGGACGATACGACTTGCGCCGAACCCGTCTTGCCTCCGATCGCCAGGCCCAAGATCCTGGCGCGCTGCGCGGAGCCGGCCTCGACCGCGGTCAGGAGGCCTTTCTTGATGGCGGCGAGGGTCGAGGGCTTGAGGCCTATGGGTCGCGGTGGCTCGTAAGCCACCGGCTTTCCGCCCACGAGGCGAACGATGTGAGGCTGAACCAGCCGCCCACCATTTGCAATGGCAGCCATCATTCGCGCTACCTGCAGGGGGGTGGTGAGGACTTGTCCTTGTCCGATCGAAACCGAGATTGTTTCTCCCTGGTACCAAGGGGCCTTCAACACGCGCTCCTTCCAGGCAGGGTCAGGAATCAAACCGGCCGCTTCGTTCGGAAGATCCACCGAGCTGATGGAACCGAGTCCGAATTTTCGTGCGTAGGCGGCGAGACGCTGGATCTCCAGCCGGGCGCCCAGTTGATAAAAGAAGACATTGCACGACTCACCGATCGCCCGAGCGAGCGAAACGGTTCCATGACCGCCCGGCCGATTGCATTTGAAGACATGTCCGTAGATCGATGCATATCCGGGACAGAACACCGTGGTCTCTGGAGTGATGAGGCCCTCTTCGAGTCCAGCGGCGGCGACCACCACCTTGAAGAGACTGCCCGGTGAATACTGGCCTTGCACCGCGCGATTCAGCAAGGGTGTTCTTGGATCTCGCGTCAGAGCCTCCCACTCCGACCTCTCGATTCCGGTGGTGAAAGCATTTGGGTCGAAGCCAGGCGACGACACGAGCCCAAGGATTTCGCCGGTGTAGGGATCGAGCGCCACCGCACTTCCCGACCGACTCTTAAACGCCGCCTCCATGGCCGCTTGAAGCTCGCTCGAGAGCGTCAGCTCGACCGCGCCCCCAGCGTGCGCCGGCTGATCTTCGGACAATTCCACCTCAACGCCGCGGCTGTTGACGACCACGCGTCGCAGCCCATCAATGCCGGTGAGATCCTCGTTATAGAGCGCCTCGAGCCCCGACTGACCCACGACACGGCCCGGCTCAAAGTCCGCAAACGCCGGTTGCTTCAGCTGACGGTCGGTCACTTCTCCCACGCGGCCCACCACATGCGATGTGCTCTCTGCTTGCGGATACGACCGCACGGGCACCACCTCGACACTCACCTCGGGCATTTCCAGACGGCGCGATTCCACCGCCGCAACGTCTTCAAACGTCGCCTTGGGCTTGATGGTCACGGGTTGGTACGCGGCACGCGGCTTGCCGAGCTTCTGGCGGATCTCGGCCTCGTCGACTTTCACGAGGGAGGAAAGGGAATGAGCGATGGCGTCGATGGAGGCACTGGGCCCCATCGTGACCACGATCTTGAAGGCCGGCTTGTTTTCGGCGAGGATGCGGCCGTTGCGATCGGTCAGCGTCCCGCGAGGTGCCGCGATGCTGAGCGTGCGGATGCGATTGTTCTCCGCGAGATCCCTGTAACGTTTTGCGTTGACCCCCTGCAGAACCCAGAACTGCAGCAGGAGCAACGCGACGAGCACCAGCAGCCCATTCTGGAGCCCGTCCAGACGATTCTGCGTGGAGCGCAGGTCTTCGTATATCTTCATACCGACCTCGTGTTGCGACGTCGTTCAAACAACGCGAACAGCACCAGTCCTACCGTTGCGTTGATCGAAC
Organism: Vicinamibacteria bacterium; assembly: GCA_039916365.1. Taxonomy (GTDB): domain Bacteria; phylum Acidobacteriota; class Vicinamibacteria; order Fen-336; family JAGNNV01; genus JAGNNV01. Next base: position 9,197 of record JBDSLN010000306.1, on the reverse strand, counting down.
CACGCACGGTCATCGCGAGCGGCGAGTACTGGACTGGAGACATGCCAAACGCGGGAGCGATCCACTCAAAAGCACGAGTGTCGATCACGGTCACGGTAAGCAGAAGGAGAAAGCGAGGGACGGCACCAGTGATCAAAAATCTTGAACCAAGGATTCCGAGCGCGAACCCCAGCACCAGGCGGATGAGGCCCGAGACTCCTTTGATGCCTCGCCCGAAAAGAGCTTCGGAAATCCAGCCCGACAAAGACCCGCCAACCATGCCCAGAATCTCCCCCCGAGACAAGGCGAACCACGTCGCCACCACCAACGGCAGATCGAGATACCCGCTAATGGGAAGAAAACGACTGAGCACGCCTTGGAGAAGCAGCGCCGCCGCCAGAAGTCCGAGGGCGATCAGGTTCCCCTTCATTTGAGAGCAGTCGCGGGTGGCAGGGCTTCAGTTTTGGCGAGCGACACGAATACCTGTTCGGCGAAAGCCGGAGAAGCGGAAGGTCGAACCCAGACATCCTTGAAGAGCCCGACGGGCTCCGACACCCGGAAAACCGTCCCGACAACCAGCCCCTTCTCGAAGAGTTGGTCCAGGCCAGAGGTGACCACCAGTTCGCCCGGCGTTACCACGGCGAGACTTGGCACGTACTTCATGACCAGGAGCGGTGAACCATCGTTGTCATCCTGAAACCCCGACACGATGCCGTCCACTCGTCCTCGCTCGGTGAGAACAGCGGCGCCGCTGTCTCGATCTACGAGGAGTTGGACACTCGCGGAATTGGGCGTCACCGTGATCACCCGCCCGAGCACGCCCGACGGAGTCAGCACCGTGGCACCGCGAGTCACCCCTTCAGCTGAACCCTTGTCGATGGAGAGCGTCTTGAACCAGGGAGAGGCATTTCGCGCGACGACGTCAGCCAAAAGGGTCGCGATGGGGAGGCGGGGCTTGAGGTCCAGGAACACGCGCAGGCGTGCATTTTCTTCCACTGCCGATCGCTGGGAGAGAAGCTGCAGCTCCGCGGCGCTGAGCTGTGTTTTGAGGCGCGCGTTTTCGGAGCCGACCGATCGAAGATCGACGAAGGAACTCCAGGCGCCGGCAACCCCGTCCACAAGGGATGCAGCTGCGTTTTGAATAGGCGAGAACAAAGACACGATGCTTCTCTCGAACAACGACATGCCTTCGACGTCGACCTGGCGCGAAATTGCCACGAGATGGACGATGAGCCAGAAAAGCAGCCACATCCATGAACGACGGAGAGATGGGCCGTCACCCCGCGATCTGGCGACAAAAGAATCCAAGGCGTCAGATCCCGTGGAGCCCGATCACTCGCACCATCGCACCGCGGGCCGCGAGCTTTTGCAAGAGCCCGCCTAATCGATGCTGATCTTGCGAAGCAAGTCGAAGTCGGTAAGCATGCGTCCAGTTCCGAGCACGACGCAGCTCAGCGGGTTCTCAGCGACCATGACAGGTAAGCCCGTTTCCTCGCGCAGCAACTTGTCGAGACCGCGCAGCAGGCTGCCGCCGCCCGTGAGGACGATGCCGCGATCGACGATGTCGGCGGAGAGCTCGGGCGGTGTGCGCTCAAGCGCCACGCGCACCGCGTTCACCACCACGCTCACCGGCTCGCTCATCGCTTCACGAATTTCACCGTCGGTGACGGTCAAAGTTTTCGGAATGCCTTCGATCAAGTCGCGGCCCTTCAATTCCATCGACAAGGGCTGCTCAAGCGGGAAGGCACTTCCGATCTCGAGCTTGACCTGCTCGGCGGTGCGTTCACCGATCAGCAGGTTGTACTTACGCTTGATGTACTGAATGATCGCCTCGTCGAGTTCGTTGCCCGCGACGCGCACGGACTTCGAGTAAACGATGCCGGCCAGGGAGATGACCGCGACGTCGGTGGTTCCCCCGCCGATGTCCACGACCATGTTGCCGGAAGGCTCAGTGATCGGCAGACCCGCGCCGATGGCGGCTGCCATCGCTTGATCGACCAGGTAGACCTCGGACGCCTTTGCTTTGAGCGCCGAGTCGCGCACCGCTCGTTTCTCAACCTGCGTCACCTCGGACGGAATCCCGATGATGATGCGCGGCCGAACGAACGCGTTGCGGTTATGCGCTTTTCGAATGAAGTGCGACAGCATCTTCTCCGTGATCTCGAAGTCCGCGATGACGCCGTCTTTCATCGGACGGATCGCGACAATGCCGCCCGGAGTTCGTCCAAGCATTTCCTTCGCGTCGTGCCCGACCGCTTCCACCCGACCGGTGCGCACGTTCACCGCCACGATCGAAGGCTCGGAAACCACCGTGCCTTTCGACTTGACGAAGACGAGCGTGTTCGCCGTTCCCAGGTCGATCGCCAGATCGTTGGAGAAATAACTGAAGTTGAGAATAGATCGGAGCAGACTCAAGGGAAGTCCTAAAGGCCTCTTTAAGGGATTGGAGAACTGAGAGGGCTGGCCGCCACCACTCGGTTTTTCCCGAGGGACTTGGCCCGGTACATTGCCCGGTCGGCGTTCGCGATCAGACTGCGAACGTCGTCGGCGCTCTCAGGATACGCTGCTATTCCGATCGAGGCAGAAATTCTTGCCTCGATCTTCTGAGGTTCGAGAAACTTGGTCATTTCGATGATCTGCCGGATCCGCTCGGCGATCACCAGGCCGCCGGACAGGGGAGTTTCGGGAAACAGGATCACGAACTCATCGCCGCCATACCGGATCAGGACGTCGGCATCGCGCACCGTCTTTTCCAGCACGCCGCCGACTTCGATCAACGTCTTTGAGCCCGCGAGATGGCCGTGGGTGTCGTTGATGCTCTTGAAGCCATCAAGGTCCATAAAAAGAAGGGTCAGAGATGCTTTCGTGCGCCGGCAACGCTTAAGCTCGCGATCGAGGTAGAGCGTCATGAAGCGCGAGTTGTAAAGCTCCGTGAGGTGATCCGTAAAGTTCAGCCTCCGTGTTTTCTCGTAGGTTTGCGCGTTCCGAAGAGAGATGGCCAGCGTCCGCGCCAGTACGTTGAGGCGGTTTTTTTCGGCCGTGGTCAGGCTGCGTTCGAAGGACAGATCAAGAATCCCAAGGGCCTGATCGTCCACGCTCAAAGGAACCAGGGCACGCCAGGCGCCTCTCGTTTCAGCGTCGCCTTCTGCGACGGAGCCAGATGCGCCCGTCACGGTAAGAGCGGACAAGAACCTGCCTTCAAGGCTCGCTACGAGGATCGGCTTCTCGTCTTCGTCGCCTCCCAGCGTGCGAACACGCGTGTAGTCGTCCTGCAGAAAGACCAGCACGCGGCAGAGCGTGCCACCCAATAGCTCGGCGCTCGCATTCACGACGGCCGTGCTGATGGCGGGCGCTTCCAGGCTGGAGTGAATCCGCAAAAGCGAATCCGTCATCATTTGGCCCGGCCCTTCCATTTCTTTCGGCACTGAGAGCCAGCCCTGATCTTGCCGTGCTGCTACTGTGCTGGAGTCAGCGTGCGCGTGACTTCAGCGACGCCGCCGGATGCGGAGATCGCGCGGATCACCACTCTCTGCTCGCCTTGTTTGCGAGCGAGCGTCACGAATTCCTCAAACGAGCCATCAGGCTGGACGCTGACCGCATCCCCATTAACCGTGAGTCGCGCGCCCGGCTCAGTCTTCCCTGCGAGACGGACGACATTGCTCCGCGCTTCAAACACATCGATCACCAAGGCCGGAGCCGTCGCCGACCGCGGCGTGGGAGTGGCAACCACTGGGCGTTCCAGCCGGAATGACACTGCGTCGGAGAACCGACCCTGCACGCCATCGCCGGTTTGGGCGGCGACGCGGAAGGTGTAATCGCCGGCCGCCAGACTTGTCGCCGAAGCCGTCGTCCCAGAGACACTATCGCGATCGAGACTTGTTTCGAAGCCTTCCGCCGTTTTCAGCTCGAGCTGGACGCGGTACGCGGTCGCTCCTCTCGACGGCGACCAGGAAAGGGCCAGGGCCGCTCCGGGGCCCAGGGAGGCGACGCCTGTGGTTCCGCCGGGGTTTTGAGCGACCGGCTTGTCGGGCAGGGCTTGTTTTGCGCCCGCATTGCCGGCGGCATCGACGCGTATGCCTTCATTCGCGCCCAGGTGGATTTTTTCACCCGACTTCGTTTGCAGATTCGCGCCACCCGCGAGCTGAGCCACCGACGTCAGACCGCTTTCGCTCACGCGCATTGTTCCCGCCGAGTTGCTTTCGAGCGCGAGTCGGAACGTGGGAGTGACCGCTTCGGTTGAGCCCGAGCCGCGCTGGTTCGTTTCGTAGTTGATCTCGCCCGATGACACTTTCCACGCCACGCGACCCGTATTAGGGCCTCGCGAGGTTTCTTCGATGGTGATCAAACTGTCCGGACGCACGGTGACGCGGGTCTCGTCGAAGAATTTGATCTCTGCAGATGACGAAGGGTAAGTGCGCACCAGATCGCTCTTGCGTAGCGGAACTTTGGCTTCCGCGGGTTTCCATTCGAGGCCGCCGACATCACGAGTCTTCACATTGCCCCGAATGGTCTCGAAGAGTGCGGCCACATCCTTCTCCGCTTCCGCGAGTGGGATTGCGGGCGTTGGCTCCGGGCGGATCAGGAAATACCCGGCCACGCCCGAGGCGGCTAGAATCAACACGGTGCCGAGCAACCGTGACGTTCGCAGCCGGCGTTCTGTGCCTGCGGGCTGTTTGGGATTGGACAACGGGAAAGTCCCTTTCGAAAGCTCACGTCGGCGGTCGGAACGTCGGCGCCCGGCAAAGCCGCGAATCCTTTGAATGAAAGGCGCGCAAAAAGCCTTCGTGGAGCCTCTAGTACGAAAAATTACCCCGAAAGGCGGCTCAGGCGAGTCGCGAGACGGACTGCCGAAGTATACTCGACGACCCTTTGCCTGCGTGCGGTCGAGATAGCGGCATCCGCCCGTCCTACGTTTTCTTATTTCGAGATCTGGAGTTGACTCTCTGATGGCCCTCGCATTTCTGCGACGTCACCGGCGCTGGTTTTTCGTCTTTCTGTGGGTCGTAATCCTGGCGTTCGTGATTCTCTATATCCCGAACCTTGATCCGGCTACCCGGTCTGCCGACGCCTCGGTTGCTACCGTTGGAGGGAAACCCATCCGGGTCGCGGAGTTCCAGCGTCAATATCTGCGCCAGCGCCGCCAATTCCTCGCCATGAACCAGGGAGTGGATGAAGCGACGCTCGAGCGCATGGGCGTGCGTGATCAGGTCCTTTCTTCCATGGTGAGAGACCATCTGGAATCCCTCGAAGCCGATCGTCTGGGCTTCGTGATCGACGACAAGTCCCTGGTCAAGGTGATCACCGAAGACCCCCAGCTTCAGACCAACGGGAAGTTCATCGGCACCGCGACACTTGCCAACCTTCTTCAACAGCAGGGAATGACCGTCGCCGATTTCGAGAATGAAATCCGAAACCAGCTCAAGCGGCAGCGCCTTCGCGAAGCCGTTACCGATGGTGTGGTCGTGTCGGATGCGGAGGTGAAGTCCGAATTCCGCCGCCGGAGCGATTTGGTTCGAGCAGAGTACGTCTACATCGACACGGCTCGCTACGAGGCCGCAGTTCAGCCCGCCGAGGATGAGATCAAGGCGCGTTTCGAGGCCAACAAAGACCGTTTCCGGCTGCAGGAGCGACGCGTTCTCTCCTACCTACTGGTTGATCCCACCGACCTTCGCGCCAAGGTCCTCCCGACGGGCACGGAGATCGAGAGCTACTACAAGAACAACACCGCAGAGTTCACCACACAAGAGCAGGTTTGCGGGCGCCACATTCTCCTCAAGGTCAAGCAGAACGCCGCCGCCACCGAAGGTCACCTGGATGCCGAGGCCAGGACCATGACCGAAGCCGCTCTGGCCCGGCTGAAGAATGGCGAGGCTTTCGAAAAAGTCGCCAAAGACAAGTCTGAAGACAGCTCGGCTTCGAACGGTGGAAGCCTTGGGTGCTTCGGCAAAGGCCAGATGGTCGCCGAATTCGAGAACGCGGCCTTTGCATTGCAGAACGGTGCGATGTCCGACATCGTGAAGACCCCCTTTGGCTATCACATCATCAAGGTGGACACGAAGCTTCCCGGTGGCCAGCAGCCACTCGAGCAGGCACGCAAGCGTATTGAAGCCCAGTTGCAGGATTCGAAATCGCGCGAACTGGCTCAGCAGAAGGCGGAAGCCGTGGTCGAAGGATTGAAGTCCAACCAGACGTTGGAACAGATAGGCGCCGCTCAGGGCTTGACCGTGAAGAAGAGCGAACCTCTTCTTCTAGGCCGCGGTGCAGGGCCGCTGACCAGCCCGGTTCTTCTCGCCAGCGCGTTCGAACTCAAAGCCAAAGAGACGTCAAAAGAAGGTTTCCCGGCAGGCGGCGGTGCTGCGTTCATTCGTGTCGACGAGATTCTTCCGCCGAAAGTGCCCGAACTTGCCGAAGTCAAAGAAGACGTCAAGGCGGATTTAGTGAAGTTCCAGGCCCGCGAGAAGGCTCGTGAAGCTGCCAAGTCACTTACGGCAGATGCGGAGAAGACCGATCTCGCGAAGGCCGCAACGCGGGCGAAGTTCACGCGCGCCGAGACCAAGGGGTTGGTTGGGCGCGGGCAGTCCTTCACGGAAATCCCCCAGAACTCGTCGCTAGAGGATCAGATCTTTGATCTTGAACCCAAAAAACTTTCGGCTCCTCTCGATACGCCTCTAGGCGTTGTTGTGGTTCGAGTGATGGAGAAAACATCCGCAGACGAAAACGCTCTCGTTGCCCAGCGCGACTCGATCCGCGACTCCCTTGCGGCAGCCAAGAAGGACAAGCTCTTCTCCAGCTACCTTCAGACACTCACGGAGCGCTACCCGGTCACGCGCAACGCAGAGGCTCTGGCCGCCGTTCGTTAAGTTCCTTCCATCGATCGAGGAAAACCAATTGGACTACCGCTCCGCCGGCGTCGACATCGCGGCGGCAGATGACGCCAAGGAGCGCATCAAGGCGCTCTTGTCCCGAAACAAATCAGCTTCCGTTCTTTCGGAAATTGGTTCATTCGGTGGCGTTTTCCAGCCCAATTTCGCCGGCATGGCGGAACCTGTGCTGGTGTCGTCCACCGACGGCGTCGGAACCAAAATACGCATTGCCCGCGACTGCGGCATCCACGACAGCGTGGGCTACGACCTTGTTGCGCACTGCGTCAATGACATCCTCGTCCAGGGAGCGAAGCCCCTCTTCTTTCTCGACTACGTGGCCCTCGGCAAAATGGACCCGGATCGAGTGGAGTCCATCGTCAGTGGCATCGCGCGAGCCTGCGATGAATTTTCCTGCCCGCTCATCGGTGGAGAGACGGCGGAGATGCCGGGCACGTACAAGGAAGACGACTACGACCTCGCCGGCTTCATCGTTGGTGCGATGGACAAGAAGGACATTCTGCCGCGACCTGATGTGGCTGCCGGGGACGTCCTGATCGGCCTCCCATCGCTGGGCCTTCACACAAACGGCTACTCGCTCGCGCGTAAGGTTCTGATCGAGCGCATGGGATTCAGTGTTCACGATCGTCCGTCCCCGCTTCAAGTGACCATCGGCGAGGCCTTGCTCGCCCCCCATCGTTCCTACCTGCATGCGCTCTGGCCAGAGATTGAACAAGGCCGCGTGAAGGCCCTCGTTCACATCACCGGTGGGGGCTATGAAGGCAACATTCCGCGAGTTTTGCCGAGGGGAGTCGGTGCTCGGGTCGATACCTCAAGCTGGACGCCCCTGCCCATCTTCCAGCTGATTGCCGAAGGCGGCCCGGTGGAGCGCGATGAGATGTTCAGGACCTTTAATATGGGTATTGGCATGATTGTCGTCGCCTCTTCATCCATTGCATCCGATCTTGAAGGATCGCTCAAGGCCCGCGGCGAGACTTGCTATCGGATCGGCGAACTCGTAGCGGGTGACGGCGTCCGCTTAGTTTGAAACGCGTCGCCGTCTTTGCGAGCGGTCGGGGCAGCAATCTCAGCGCTCTCCTCCGCGACCAGGCTGCGTACGATTCTTATCGCGTCGCACTCGTTATCTCGAACGTCCCGGGAAGCGGTGCTCTGAATCTCGCGACCGAGGCCTCGATCGAAGCGCTGTTGATTCCGAGCCGCGGCATCGAGCGCAGCACACACGAGAGCCTGGTGCTTGCTGCCTTGCAAAGTCGCTCAATCGACATAGTCTGCCTCGCCGGCTACATGCGGGTTCTCGGCAGCGCCTTCATTGACGGGTTCAAGAAGCCCATTCTGAATATCCATCCTTCACTGCTTCCCTCGTTTCCCGGCATGCACGCGCAAAAACAGGCCGTGGATGCTGGCGTGCGCTGGTCGGGTGCTACCGTGCACTTCGTTGACGGCGGCTTGGACTCAGGCCCCATTATTCTGCAGGAACCCGTGGAGGTTTGCGCCGAGGACGATGAGGACCGCCTGTCGAGCCGGATCCTGCAGGCGGAACACCAGATCTACCCCCGCGCCTTGGACATTGTGGCGAGAGGTGTCTACCGCCTTCAGGGGCGCGTCGTTCGCTTCTAGACCCAAAGCAATTGATCTTCTGCTGACGTGCGTCGCAGTTCGCGTTGTGAGACGTTTCCCAAAACGACATGCTTCTGCAGGACAAATCCATGAAGGCGCATCTTCGATCCGCGGGCCCACTCCGATGGGTATGCTGGCCGAAGCCATGCTATTCATTGTGGAAACGGCCCATTTTGATCCACTCCGCACTTGATCCCGAAAAGAGGTTTTTTAGAAAAACGCGCCAAAGGCTTGACTCACCCTATCCGTTTTCGATATTCTGGCTGAGTCCCCAAACGGCGGACGGTTCTTTGAAAACTAGACAAGTACACGCAATTTTTTGAGTTTCAAAAGCGTTTTTAGCCTTGAAGACAAAGGGGGCTCGTAAGAGCTTCTTGACTCTCGCGACCAGGCGAGAGTCACTCACAGTTTTAACTGGAGAGTTTGATCCTGGCTCAGAATCAACGCTGGCGGCGTGCCTAACACATGCAAGTTGAGCGCTTGAGGGGGCAACCCCAAGAGAGCAGCGAACGGGTGAGTAACGCGTGGGTGATCTTCCTTCGAGTGGGGAACAACATCGGGAAACTGGTGCTAATTCCGCATAATATCTTGGAGCTACGAGCCTCAAGATCAAAGCCGGGGACCGCAAGGCCTGGCGCTTGAAGATGAGCCCGCGTCCGATTAGCTAGTTGGCGGGGTAATGGCCCACCAAGGCTTCGATCGGTAGCCGGCCTGAGAGGG
>JBDSLN010000305.1:0-26952 GCA_039916365.1 Vicinamibacteria bacterium | reverse complement strand
AAGGTCAATGTCGGTGGCGACTTCGTCGGGCGTGCCTTTCTTGAAGTTGCCGCCCATCATCACGTAAAGACCTTCGGTGTTCTCCCGGAAAACGACGAAGTCCACATCCTTGGGCTCGACGTTCTTCAGCGGACACAGACGCGGATCGAGCAGCTTGACCGGACGTTGATTCACATAGAGATCGAGGCCGAAGCGCATCCCAAGCAGAATGTCGACTGCGTGCTTGTTGTCGGCCACACGCGGATCGCCCATCGCGCCGAGCAGGATCGCGTCGAAGTTCTCGCCCAGCATCTTGAGCGCGTCCTTCGGCAGGGTCACGCCCGTCTTCAGATAGCTGTCGGCGCTCCAGTCAAACGGAGTCAGCGTCAGCTTCGCGCCCGCACCCGTAGCCACCGCGTTCAGCGCGACACACGCTTCACGGATGACTTCAACGCCAATCCCGTCGCCGGGCACTACGGCAATGCGAAGATCTTTCATCAGGGACGCAGCTCCTGCGGCTAGCGAACGAAGTGCATGATCCAGGCGCCAACCACGGTGGCCGCGACGAAGGCGGCGAACATCTTCAAAGAAGAAATCACGCGTTCACGCGGCGTGTCTTCTGCGAGCGTCCCCATGACGGTCGCGGTAAAGCCCGAGAACAGGACCAGCGCGACAAGGTGCGATTCAAGAAGGCTCATCATCGACGCCAGGCGTCCTACTTCTTCCGCCCGGCCGCCACGTCGAACGCGTCCAGGGCGATCAGGATGTTGAGCAGCCCTGCCACTTCCGTGAAGGTGCTGCCGTACTCGAAGGTACTGCGGGTGATCAGAATTGGATCCTGGCCAAGGCCAAACAGCCGGGCGATGAAGTAAGGCGCGCCGACGACCACCTGCGCCGTGCTGCGCACCACTGCCAGCGGATCGTCAAAGCCCACATGGAACTGAAGACGCGCGCCGTAAAGCAACCCGAACACGAACAAGCCCAGCGTACAGAAGAGGTAGATGGCGGCACGTCCGCGCGATTTCGCAAGCGCATGGCCGGCGCCGGGCATCAGCAAGCCGGCGATGCCGGCGATCCAGGGAAACATGAGTTTTGGCTAAAAGCGCAGTGTCTATTCTTCGGAGCCTTCGCCAAGCGAACCCATGTCGCCTTCTTTATGCATGTACTTGATCGCTTGCTTCATCAGCAGGACGTTGGGCGCGCCACGACGATGCACCTTGATGGCGCTCTCGTCATACCACTCGATCACGCCGTCAAGCCGTTCGCCATCCATCAGCACGATGACCATGGGGGTCTTCCCCGCCATCTGCTTGACGTAATAGAAGGCCTCAGCCGCAGTTTCCGGAGGCGGAGCCTTCTTGCGCTTGTCTGAGACGGCCTGGCGGGCGGCCGACATGTCGGGACGAATCAGCTTGCGATTGATCGACATTTCAAAACGAGTCTAGCAGCGCCGATTGATCGAGCCGCGCCGATTCATGCGCGTGATTTTCGAAGATCGCGAGCGGCGTCGAGGATGGTGTTCGCGATCCGGCGCTTCGGAGCCTTGTCGATCTTCTCCGCCCGTCCGTCGGCGAAAAGCAGATGCACTTCGTTCTCATCGGACGAGAACCCAATGTCGGCCCGCGAGACGTCGTTCGCGACGAACATGTCCGCGTTCTTACGCTTCAACTTTCCCTGCGCGTAGGCGATGACGTCGTGGGTCTCCGCCGCGAATCCGATCAACACCTGATCGGCGCGCTTCGCTTTGCCGAGACCGGCGAGGATGTCGTCGTTGCGAATAAGGTCGATTTGGAGTTCCTCTGCGTCCTTCTTGATCTTGCGATCCGCCGGCGTGAAGACCCGGTAATCGGCCACCGCCGCCGACATGATGATGACGTCCGCGGCCGCCATCCGTTCGTCCATCGCAACCTTCATCTCCGCCGCGGATTCCACGGCGACCACGGTGACACCCTCAGGCCTCGCCAGAGACACGGGGCCGGAAACCAGGGTCACGGTCGCGCCGCGCATACGAGCGGCGTCGGCGATCGCATAGCCCATCTTTCCCGACGAGCGATTCGACAGATAACGGACGGGATCGATCTTCTCCTGGGTGGGACCAGCACTCACGAGAATGCGCAGGCTCGCCAGATCCTTGTGAGCCTCCAAAACCTTGAGCACCGCAGCTACGATCTCGGGCGGCTCCGCCAGACGGCCCTCGCCCACCCAGCCACAGGCGAGGTCGCCGCTTGAAGGCTCGATGACATGAACCCCGCGCGCGCGCAACGTCCCAAGGTTGTCGCGCACCGACGCGCTGTTCCACATATTGACGTTCATGGCCGGAGCGAGAAGCAACGGCCCGGTGAAGGCCAGAGCGGTCGTAGACAAAGCATCGTCAGCGATGCCTTGCGCAAGCTTAGCAATCACGTTCGCGGTGCAGGGCGCCACGACGAAGAGGTCCGCTTCGTCGGCGTACTCGATGTGAAGGATCGAGCCGTTCTCACCCAGCGGCCGCGCATCCGTGAGGACCGGCGCTTTCGAGAGCGTTTCGAACGTCAGAGGGCCAACGAACTCCGTCGCGGTCTGGGTCATCACCACGCGAACGCGATGGCCGGCTTTATCGAACAGTCTGAGGACTTCGCACGCTTTATAGGCCGCGATTCCACCGGTGACACCGAGAAGAATGCTGGCCATAAAACGACTTAGTCGATGTTCGTGACGCGGGGAACTTCGGCCTTCATCTCCCAGGAGACAGCGCCCGCGAGCACTTCTTCGATGGCCACGCGGGTGGGCTTGTAGCTTGTGGTCAGGACGCGCGGCTTAGCGCCCGCCTGGAGCTGCTTCGCGCGCTGGGCGGCGACGATGATGAAACGGAACTTGCTGTCGATTTCTTTGGGCAGGATGAGATGCTTCATGGAGCCGCGAAGTATAGGGGAGGAAGGCGTTTGGCAGGAAGCGCCCGCCGCAATGAGGCCCAAACCGGTGGCTCCCAGGTCGCTCGCGCGGGCGAAGGAGCGGCGAGGCTCAGGCGCGAACTTTGGCGCGTTCGTCGTCGATGATCTTCTTCACGGCGTTCACCGCGACATCCAGATTGTCGTTCACCACGACATGAAGGAACTCTGACGCGCGCGCCAACTCCTTCTCCGCGTTGGCGATTCGAACTGCGAGCACATCGGTGGCATCGGTTCCCCGACCGTGGAGCCGCGCCTCCAGCACTTCCAATGACGGTGGTTTCAGGAAGATGGTGAGAGCGGAGGGATGCGCGCGCAACACCTGCTCAGCGCCCTGGACGTCGATGTCAAGCACCAGGTCTCGCTCGTTCGCGCGCGCGCGATCCAACTCGGCGCGCGACGTTCCGTAGAGGTTCCGGTGAACCTCGGCCCACTCAAGAAACGCGTCCAGAGCGATGAGCGCCTTGAACTTCGGTGGATCGACGAAGAAGTATTCGCGGCCATCGACTTCGCCTTTGCGCGGCGGACGGGTCGTATGAGAGATCGAGAACAACAGGCCCGCCACCTCGGCGAAAACGCGCTTGAGCACGGTCGACTTGCCTCCGCCCGAAGGAGCGGCAATGACAATGAGCAACGGCTCGCTCACACGCGGGGGTCCTCACGGAACTGAAGATCATGGAGACGCGCGTAGATGCCGTTCCGCGCGAGGAGTTCATCGTGCGAACCCTCTTCCTTGATCTCGCCTCGGTCGAGCACCAGGATGCGATCGGCGCGGCGCACGGTGGCGAGGCGATGTGCGACCACCAAAGTGGTGCGGCCCTTCATCAGGTTGAAGAGCGCCTGCTGAACGAGGCTCTCTGATTCAGTGTCGAGGGCGGAGGTCGCTTCATCGAGGATGAGGATCGGCGGATCCTTGAGGATGGCGCGCGCGATGGCGATGCGCTGCTTCTGGCCGCCCGACAGACGAGAGCCGCGCTCCCCGATCACAGTGTCGTAGCGACGCGGAAGATCAAGAATGAAGTCGTGGGCGAAGGCGGCGCGCGCGGCACTTTCAACCACCGAGCCTTCTATCCCGGACAGGCCGTACGCGATGTTGGCGCGGACGGTGTCATTGAAGAGGATAGTTTCCTGCTTCACCAGACCGATCTGGCGGCGCAGGCTTTCGAGAGTCACGTCACGGATGTCCATCCCGTCGACCGTGATCGAACCGCCACTGACGTTGTAGAAACGGGGTAGGAGGTTCAGCAGAGATGTCTTGCCAGAGCCGCTCATTCCGACGATGGCGACCACTTCTCCGCGACGCGCCTTGAGGGATGCACCGCAAAGCACGGGCCCGGAAACACCGTCGTATTGGAATGAGACATTGTTGAACTCGATCTCGTTCAGGAAGGGAGCGAGCGTTTTGGCGTCGATCGCGTTCTTGATCTCGCCGCGCGTATCCAGCAACGCGAAAGAACGCTCGGCGGCCGCGAAAGCGCCCTGGAGAGCCGCGTTCACCTTGGAAAGGCGCTTGATCGGCGTGTAGAGCGCGAACAGGCCAGCGAGGAACGAAGTGAACGAACCGGTGGTCATGTGGCCTTTGGAGATCGCCCAAGTGCCGTACCACAGGACCACCACCACGGAGACGCCGCCGACCGCCTCCATCAGAGGCGGGAGGAAAGCGGTGGTGCGCGTCATGCGCAATGTCACGCTCTGCAACCGCTCCAGAGCCTTCTCGAAACGCGCCTTCTCGAAGTTCTCCATGCCGAAGGCCTTCACCACGCGAAACCCGGAGATCGTCTCTTGAAGAATGTTCGAGATGTCCTTCCAGCGCCGCATCGAGCTTTCGTTCGATGAACGCAGGCGGCGACCCATCTTGAACAGCGGCCCGAACGCGGCCGGCATCAGGACGAGTGCTATGAGGGCAAGCCGCCAGTCATGGTAGACAAGAACCATGATCAGACCGATCACCGTGAGACCTTCCTTCAATAAGTCGCACGCGATCTCGCCGATCGCCGTCTGAACCCGCTCGATATCGGTGGTCAGATGACTCATCAAAGAGCCAGTGGTGCGCTTGGCGAAGAAGTCGAACGACTGGTCGAGAATGTGCGCGTAGACCGCGCGGCGCAAGTCGAAGACCGATTTCTGCCCGGCCTCGGACAGCAGGGTCGTCGAGAAATAAGCACCGATGCCCTTGATCGTATAGAGCAAAATGATGGCGGCGGCGACTTCGCGGAATCGCGCGTTCTCGATAAGCACTTCGTCGAAAATCAGCTTGATCATGTAGACCAAGGCGGCATTCGACAGTCCGTAGAGGATGGTGGCCAGCCAGCCGAGGAAGATCAGGGTTGAATGCGGCTTGGCATACCCAAAGAGCCGCTTGGCGATCTGGATCGACGTGGCGCGGCTTGGGGCAGCGGCCGACGCGCCGGATGGTGGGTCCAAGGAGGTGGCGCTGGTCCGTGAAGCTCCGCCGTCTGGCGAGGGCCGTCCGGACAGCTCATCTATAGACAATCGTTGAAGGGCTTCAGTCAATGCGATCGGGCGACAGTTTAGAGGTGGACCCTCGTTTCCTGTTACGATCTTTTCCCGGATGAAACTCTTTCGCCTCGGGGCTTTGGCTATGGCACTGGCCCTGCCCGCCTGCTACGACTTCCACCAGGTCGGCCCGGAGGATCCGCCGGCTATCCCTCTGCCCGCCACCGTAACTGTGTCGGTGGTCTACACCCAGCCTTCGGCCTGTCTCAACGCAGGGTCGACCTGCGGCGGCCCGGTTACGTTTCAAGCGAGCTGGATGGCGCTTGGTACGTTCGTCAACCTGTCGCAGACCGGAGCCCATAGCTGGACTGCGTACATCAACGGTGTTCCCATCAACTACCCGGGGAACGATCCGCATCGCGTCTACGTCGTCGATCCCTATCTGAAAGACACGTTTACGAATGGCGTCTCGACCGACAAACTCGTGGTCGGCGGCGAAACGATCGTCAAAGTTGAGTTCGGCGGGGGTGCTAACGCTCACGGACTGATCTACATCGACGCCAACGGCAAGGGACGCACTCCGCAATAGCCGGTTTTGCAGCAACCGTCAGGTTGCCTTTGCGGTACCGCTACCTCTGCCGGCTGAGGATGGCGATCGCTCGGTTCGCGGCGCTTGCGACGAGTTGATCCTTTTCCTTCGTCAGGGGCTGGATGTGGGGCAACGCGGCGGTGACTCCGGCATTCGCGAAGGCTTCGCAGAGACCCGCGCGAATCCTGGGATCGCGTTCCGTGAGGTACTCAAGCGCGTCGGGAAGCATCTTCGCGCCCAGTTCCTCGAGATAGCCGCGCGATTGACGGGCTAGATCGCGTGACCCCGCGAGCCCGAGAATCACGGTGTCGATGAACGCCCCATCACCCAGCGAGAAGATGGCGAAGGCGTACGCATCTCGCACCGCCTCGTCGTTCTCCCGCTGAAAATCGCGCTTGAAGCGGGCTTCGCTGGTCGTGTCGGCCAGACGCGCCAGACCCTCCACACTGGCCCGACGGCGCCGCGGCTCCCGTTGAAGAATGAATCGCTTGAACATCGGAAGGTCCTGGGCAAGGGCAAGCTGAGCGAGCGACGTCAAAGCCAGGATGCCGTCGTCGGAATCCGGTGCCGCCTGGAACGCTGCGCGCAGATTGGGCGCGGAATCGACGACGCGCAGCCGACCCAGGCCCGCCATCGCACGTCTCCGCACATTGGAGGATCCGTCGGCCAAAAGCGGGGTCAGCGACTCGCCATCAGCGGAAGTCCCGACTTTCACGATCGCGGTGACGGTGGCCGCGCGCACGTTGGGCACCGAGTCCCGCAAGGCCTGGACCAGATCCACCGCAACCTCCGTCCCTCCGAGAATCCCTATGGCTTCCGCCGCCGACTCGCGCACAGAGGCGTCCGAATCCTTGAGCAGGCCAGCGAGGGAGCGATAAACCTCAAAATCCACTGCCGTCACCACCAGAGGCTCCGGCTTGTCGCGGCCATCCGAAAAGACCGAGAGAAAGCGAGACACGCCTGGGCGGTCGCGATGGGTGTAGATCTCCACCGCGCCATCAATGGCCTCCGAGCGAACCTTCGCCTGCGCGTCTCCCATGAAAACGACCATGGACGGCACACCCGTGAGATCGCGCAGTGATGCGATCGCGCGCAGCACGGTCAGACGAACGTCCACATCTGGATCGCGGACCAGAGCGGCGAGACGCGGAAGGGCATCCGGAGCCTTCGATTTCCCAAGATCCGACGCGGCCTTGCGCCGGATGCCGGCGACCGGGCTTTGGAGAGGATCCACGGGCATCCCTGATATGGCCGGGGAAACCGTTTGCGCCCAAACGTCACCTCGCGCGTCGAAAGAGATCATCACCCCAACCGCCATCGAAACGTTCAGAACCGATCGCCTCGGGCGCCGCGTGAAGAAGCCGTGTTTCATGACGTCCCATCCTTTCATTGCCTCGGCAGGATATAGCCTGACCTCAAACCTCACCGAAGCTTCGAATCTGCGGCAACACGTCAAACCAGGACGTGTAGGAGAATGACGAGATGTTGAGATTCATCCTCGGACTGATGGCCATGGGACAAGCGGCGAGCCCACAGGCCACAGCGCCAGTCGTCGCTCCGCTTGCGGCCACCCTTGCGAAGATCCCTTCCGACATCACCATCTTTCCCCTCGCCGATCTCAAGCCGGGCATGAAGGGTATCGGGCGTACTGTCTTCGCGCGGCAGAAAATGGAGACCTTCGACGTCGAGATCATCGGCGCGCTCGAGAACTCCGCTCCGAAGCAAACGATGATTATGGCCCGCCTGGTCGGCGGACCACTTGCCAGTACCGGCGTGATCGCAGGAATGAGCGGCTCCCCTGTTTACATCGACGGCAAGTTGCTCGGCGCCGTCGCGTTCGGGTTCGGGTTTTCCAAAGAAGCGATCGCCGGAATCACGCCCTACGTCGAGATGACAGGCTTTTCGCGGCTGAACGACCAGGCGATGCGCGCCTCCACCTCGCCAGCGGATTCCATCCTTCGTCCCGTGTCCTTGCGGATGTCAGGGATGCAGATGCCGATCGACGCCGGTTCGTTGGTTGCGAAATTCACCTCAGCGCTCGAAGCGGTCGGATCCAGCAGATCGGGTGCGGCGAGTGGACTCGCGGGAATGTCGCCCCTTCCCTTGCCTCTCTCGATCGCCGGGCTTTCGGGCCCCGCCTTCGACGTCACGAAGTCCCTCTTCTCCAAGATGGGTTTTGCGCCGATGCAGGTTCCACCCGCCAAGGGCCATGCTCCAGGGCCCCTTCCTCCGCTTGAACCGGGCGGCCCCGTGGCGGTTTCGCTGATTCAGGGCGACTTCGATTTTTCCGCGACCGGCACGGTGACCCATATCGATAAGGACGCCGTTTATGCCTTCGGTCATCCTTTCTTCGGGATTGGCCCGGTCGACTTCCCCATGCGTCAGGCCTGGGTCTACGACGTGTTTCCAAGCCTCAACCAATCGTTCAAGATCGCGAGCGCCCACGAGACTATCGGTCGCTTCCAGCAGGATCGCGCCACTGGCATATCGGGAAAGCTTGGCCCCGGTCCTCGCATGATTCCCGTCAAGGTGACGCTGCAGAATCGGCCGGGTTCCAAGCAGGACTATTCATTCTCGGTCGTCCAGGACGACCTCTTCACGCCGCTGACGGTGTACGCGAGCGTGCTTTCCGTGCTTCAGGGGCAGGAGCGGGTAGCCGGTCCGTCTACGGTGACGCTCGACGCGAACATCAACTTCACCGGGGTTCCGTCCTTGCATCTTCAGGACCAGTTCGCCGACGGGCAGCCGGGTGCTATGGCCGCGGGCCTCGTGGGCGCCGCGATCTCCTTCGTCATGAACAATGAGTTCAAGCGCGTCAGTCTTGATTCGGTGAGCGTCAACCTCACCGCAAAGGAAGCCCAGGACAGTGCGACCATCGAGCGCGCCTGGCTCGAACACGACGGTCCCGTGCATCCAGGCAACACCGTGCGCATGAACGTCGCCTTGCGGACGTTTCGTGGTGAAGAAGTAGTGATCCCGATTCCCGTGGAGGTCCCGGAGAGTGCTGGACCCGGCCGCTATTCCATCCTCATCTCCGACGGGCCGACGTTGTCGCAGGCCGAACAGCGCGAGATGCGCCAGGCCTTCGTGCCCAAGAACCTCGACCAGATCGTGCGCGTTGTCAACGCCATCCGCAAGAGCACGCAGGTCTATGTTCGCCTCCAGCGCTTCGAAGAAGGCGCTGCGGTTTCGGGGACGCTGCTTCCCGGCCTGCCTCCTTCGATGATGCAGGTTTTGGGCAGCGGCGACGGCGGAGAGCCGGTCGTTCGCACGTCCACCACCGTCGTGTGGGACGGCCAGAAGCCGGTCGATTATTCCGTCCGGGGCTCGCGTTTTCTTGCCCTTCAGATTGAGCGCTAACAAGGATTTCATGCCCTCTAGATTCCGTGCCTCTCTGGTTGTCGTCGCCGCGGCTCTTGCGACGTCGGCCCTTGCGGTTCAACCTCAGTTCCTTCGCATCTCGACCATGCGCGACTTCCTGGACGGGGACATCGAAGGCCTGTCCGTGGATTCAAGCGGACGCCTCTCCCTCGCCCCCGCCACCACGTCCGGACCGGATCTCGGCTCGCCGGCCGTCTGGGCCGTGGCCGTCGATCCTCAGGGAACGGTCTACGCAGGCACGGGCAACGCCGGCAAGATCCTCAAGATCGAGAAGCAGAAGTCCGAGACCTTCTTCGACTCTCTGGAGGCCGAGGTTCAAGCGCTGACCTTTGGCCCCGACGGCCGTCTCTACGCCGCGACAAATCCCGAAGGCAAGGTCTACGCCATCGACAAAGCGGGGAAGAGTTCCGTCTACTTTGATCCGGCGGAGCGCTACATCTGGGCGCTCGCCTTCGACAAGGAAGGCCAGCTCTGGGTCGCGACCGGCGGTGAAGGAAAGATCTACCGGGTCGACGCCAAGGGCAAGAGCACATCGGTTCTGACCAGTCAGGACGCGCATGTGACCGCCCTCGCAGTGGCGCCGGGCGGCGGGGTCTTCGCGGGCAGTTCTCCGTCTGGCCTCGTTTACGAGATCGACGCGAAGGACGTCGCGCGGGTCATCTACGACTCTAGCTTCCGCGAAGTAAAGGCCTTGCTCCCAGACGCAAACGGTGGGGTTTACGTGGCGCTCGTCGATGGCCGCTCAGAAATTCCTCTTCCCCGTCCTTCTCCCTCGCCTTCCCCAAACGCGAGCCCTGCGGCCGATAGCGTGACGGTGTCCACGTCCATCGAGGTCTTCGCGTTCCCGACTTCGGCACGCACCGACACGCCTCGGGGCGGCTCGGGTCCGGCGCGCGGCGCGATCTTTCTGGTCAGCTCGCAAGGCGACGCGGATCAACTCTGGAGCGGCGACGAATCGCCCTTCTTCCTCTTCAAGCGCAACGACGCCGTCCTCTTTGGCACCGGTTCCAAAGGCCGCATCTACGAAGTGCGCGACGACCGCACCTACACCCTGGTGCGGACCATGGGACAGGAGCAACTTACCGCGGCCGCGCCGCTCTCTTCCGGTGAGCTGGTGATCGGTTCCTCGAACCCCGGCAAGATTCAGTACCTCGCCGTCACGCGAGAGGCGAAGGGCGTGTACACGTCGGTGGCCAAGGATCTTGACAACGTATCGCAGATCGGCGCGCTCGAGGTGAGTACGCCCTCGTCCGCCGTCACCTACGAGATTCGTACCGGCAATGCGTCTGTGCCCGACACCACTTGGAGCGGATGGGAAGTAGTTGCCGCCGGCAAGCCGCCCGCGAAGTCGCCGCAGGCTCGTTACGCGCAGTTACGCGCCACCGTAAGGAGCACGGGAACCAGCACGGGGGTCGCCAATCCATCGCTTTCCTGGCTTCAGCTCGCCTACGTCCAGCGCAATATCCGCCCCCTGATCCGGGAGATGACCCTGTACCCCGCGGGCGAGGCGTTCCAACGCAGCGGTGGAAGCAGCGTATCCGCCGATCCCGATGTCGCGGGGCTCGAAACCGGTTCGCCGGAGATCAAGCCGCCGGTCTCGACGACCGGGCGCTCCACCGATTCCGCGAGCCTCGGACGCAAGCTTTATTTCCGGTCTCTGCGCACGCTGACCTGGCGCGCCGAGGACCCCAACGGCGACGACCTGCGTTATGAAGTTCTCTATCGGCCCGAGTCGGGAGCCACATTCACGAAGCTGCGCGGCGACATGGCAGATCCCGTCTTCACCTGGGACACCACGACCGTTCCCTCCGGCCGCTACGTTCTTCGCGTGGTGGCGCGTGATCAGTCATCCAATCCCGACGGACGATCCCTCGCCTACGAGAAAGACACCGAAGGATTCGATGTCGACAATGAACCGCCGACCATCGCGGTCACCGTCACTGGCATCGTTGCAAGGGTCGTGGTGTCCGATACCGTCAACACGATCCGCAAGGCCGAATGGGCGAAGGAGGCCGGAACGTGGACCGACCTCATGCCGCTCGACGGCCTGGCTGACTCGCGGGAGGAAACGTTCGAGATTCATCTCGACTCTCCGTTGCCTGCTGCGATCGTCGTCCGCGCGACCGACGCTTTCGGCAACGTGGCGGTGAACCGCGTGCCTCTGCGCAAGTAGCCTCCTGAACGGCGATGAACGACCGGTCTGTGTCGAGGCGTCCTCGATGAAAGCGGTGGTGCTCCTCAACGCGGCGGCCGGCGCGTTGATGGTGGATGGCGCGTCCACAAAGGAACTGGTCGAACGAGCGCTCGACTCGGAAGGTGTGGAAGCGCGAGTGCTTTCCGTCGAGCATGATGCCCTTCAAGCCGCCGTCAAGGAAGCGGCGACCTCAGACGCGGACGTTGTGGTCCTCGGTGGGGGTGATGGCACGTTGAACACGGGCGCCGCCGCCCTGCTTGAAACGTCGAAGCCCATGGGCATTCTTCCGCTCGGGACGCTCAATCACTTCGCGAAAGACCTCGGAATTCCGTTGGATCTCGACGCCGCCGCAAAGGTGATCGTTGATGGGCACAGCGTCGCTATCGACGTCGGCGAGGTGAATGGACACATCTTCCTCAACAACTCCTCGATCGGTCTCTATCCTTCGGCGGTGGATGAACGCGATGAACTGCGTCACCGGGAGGGCGCCGGAAAGTTCGCCGCTATGTTTCAAGCCGCCGTGGATGTGATGCGCCTGTTCCCTCTGCTCGATGTCATCGTGACCTCGGATGGATCTGCGACCGCGCTCCGTGTCCCGTTCGTTTTCGTAGGGAACAATAGGTACGAGATGAGCTTGTTCTCGCTGGGCAAGCGCTCCAGTCTTCAGGAGGGTGAACTGGGCCTGTACTTCACGCAGGCCACCGGCCGGCTTGGCATCCTTCGTCTGGCCCTCCGCGCCCTCGTCGGACGGATGCAGCAGGATCGGGACTTCCACTACATGACGCTCAAAGCGGTGGAGATCCGGACGCGTAAGCGGCTCCTACGCGTATCCATGGACGGAGAAGTTGTGCACATGACCTCCCCTATTCGCTATTCGATCAGGCCCGGCGCTCTGCGCGTCTTCACCCCTCGAATCGAAGACACGCCCGTCAAGGCATGAACACCATCGCGCACATATCGGATCTCCACTTTGGCGCCGACTCTCCGGACATCGTGGATGGACTCGTCGCCGACCTCGCCGCCATGAAGCCGACTCTCATCGCGGTCAGCGGCGATCTAACCCAGCGCGCCCGGCCACAGGAGTTCATGGCGGCTCGGGCGTTCCTGGACCGCCTCGATATTCCGCGGCTGGTCGTCCCCGGCAACCACGACATTCCGCTGTTCGATCTGCTGAGCCGGTTCGGCCGGCCGCTGGCGCGTTTCCGCCGGTACATCAACGAAGACGTCGATCCGTTTTTTCAGTCGGACGGCCTGGCGGTTCTCGGAATCAACACCGCCCGCTCCAACACCTGGAAGGAAGGCCGCGTTTCAGGAGCGCAGATCGAACTGATCCGACGCCGCTTCGGTTCCTTGTCAGATCGGGTGAGCAAGGTGCTGGTCACGCACCATCCCTTCCTGCCGACTCCGGGCGGCGACACCTCCCAGATCGTGGGGCGGGCCGACGGTGCCCTTAGCGCGGCGGAGGACGCGGGGGTGGACGTGATGCTCGCCGGACATCTGCATCTCGGCTACACCGGGGACGTCAGGGCTCACCATGTCGGGATCAAGAGAGGGATCGTGGTGGCGCAGGCCGGCACCGCCATGTCGCATCGCGTGCGGAATGAGGCCAACGGCTACAACCTGATCTCCCTCTCACCTCAACGTCTCGCGGCCGCCGTCCGCGTGTGGAACGGCCGAGTGTTCGAGGAAGTGCGCGTCACTCACTACACGCGCGTTGACGGCGATTGGCGTCAGATGGAAGCGGTTCAGTGAAGGATGCCGTCGCCTTTGGCTACGCGTTCGGCCGAACGCGCTTCGATCACCTGCTGGACGGTGCGTCCCACCGCTTCCGCGAATCGCTGCGAATAGCTGATCACCGAGCCGACTGAGCTGTCCTCTTCCAGTCGCTCGATGCGAGGAAGCGGATAGAAGCAAGTCACGAGGCCGAGGAGTTCGTCCTCGTTCCTCGCCTCCTGCCGCATCCAGTCCTCGAACGAATCCAGTCGAAGGCCGCGCATCACCACACCGGCGGCGGAGACCAGCACGACCAATCCCCAGATCTTCTCCTTGGGATCGTTGAGATACAGCACCGCGGGCGTGCCTTCGACAAAGCCCATCGTCATGATCGACGCAGCGCGGCTTTCGGGTGGAGAGAGGCAGCGAAACCCGCAATCGCGGCGAGACCGCGCTTCAGTTCGTCTTGAGAACGCGCGAAGGAAATCCGGATGAAGCCGGGACAACCAAAGCCCTCGCCCGCTACCGTGGCGACGCCCCGGTCATCAAGCAGGCGAGTGGCAAAGGTCAACGCATCCGGCACATCCTTCGACAAAAGCCCGGTGATGTCGGGGAAGGCGTAGAACGCGCCGGAAGGCGTCCGACACTTCACACCTGGCATCGCGTTCAAAGCCGAAACCACCAGATCGCGACGCACGCGGTATTCCTCAACCAGCTCGCCCACGAAGTCCTGTGGACCACTCAGAGCTTCGATCGCGCCGAACTGAGCGAAGGACGCGGCGCACTGCGTCTGATGCGAAATCAACGCGGACAAGCCCGCGATCACGGGCTTGGATGCCATGAGCCAGCCGATGCGCCAGCCAGTCATGCAATATGTCTTCGATGCGGTGCCTGCGATCATGAAGCGATCGCCCAGGATTTCGCGCACCCTCGGCAGCATGGTCTTGGTGCCCTTCACGTAGAGCATGCGTGCGTAGGTGTCGTCGTAGATGAGGAAAGCATCGGGGGCGTGCACCTTCAGGGACTTCGCGATATCTGTGAGCCCCTTCTCGCTAACCACCTGGCCCGTGGGATTCGAAGGCGAGTTAAGGATGAGGGCGCGGGTCTTAGGGCGCACCTTCTTCATGATGAGGTCGGGGTCGAAGGCGAAGCCCTTCTTCGCATCGAGCGGCGCAAACACCGGCACCCCTTCCACGATCCGTGGCGCTTCCGAGAAGGTCGGCCAGAAGGGAGTCGGAATCACGATTTCGTCCCCCGGATTAAGGATGGTTTCGCAGGCGAGTGAATACGCCTGCTTCCCCCCCAGGGTGATCGCAACTTCGCTTGGATCGATGGTCACGCCATCGTCGATGCGGTAGCGCTCGGCCACTGCCTTGCGCAGCCCGGGTACACCGAGCGACGGAACGTAGCGCGTCTCTCCACGATTCATGGCCTCCGACGCGGCCTTGCGGATCCGTTCCGGAGTGCTTTGGTCAGGCTCGCCCACCGAGAAGTCGAGGATCTCGCGACCCTGCGACCGGAGGAACACGGCGCGGGCCGCAGTGGCAACCGTCGGCGAGACCTGCACCGACCCGACGCGGTCTGAGAGATGAAGACGCGTTTCTTTCATTGACCTCGACCGCCGCCAAAGGCGTTCTCGGCCCGCTTCTCCTCCGCCCGCGTTTCAACGGCCAATGCGACCTGCTCAGAGACAAGACCCTTCACCGAGCCTTCGAGATACGAGATTTCGCGCACCAGGCGCGAGGCGATGTGCGAGAGATAAGGTGTCGCGGGAAGGAAGACGGTATCGAGCCCGGGGCGCAGATGTGCGTTCGTGCGCGCCATGGTCATCTCGTACTCGAGATCGCTCGCGCCGCGCACTCCGCGCACCACCACTTCGGCACCTTCCTTCTCCGCGAGGTCAACCAGCAGGCCCGAGAAACGCACTACCCGGACGTTCTTGAGTGACGAGATCTCCCGCTGCACCATCAGCACGCGCCCTTCGGCCGAGAACCACGGACTCTTCTGCGAGTTCTCAAGCACCGCGACGATCACCTCATCAAAGAGGCTGGCCGCGCGAATCACCAGATCGAGGTGCCCCAGGGTCACAGGGTCGAACGAACCGGGCAATAGGGCGATCCGTTTCCATTCTTTGTCGCTCACTCCGAAACCTCATTCCTGTAGATCGTCAGACGATGGTCGGAGATTTTCACTTCACGCATCCGGACCAGAGGAAGGATAACTTCGGGAAGCTGTCGCTTCTTAAAGTGCTCCGCCGTGACGTAGCCACGCGGACTGACGAGCCCCGCGCCAAGCAATTCCAGCGCTTCCTCATACGGCCCCTCCTCGTAGGGCGGGTCGAGGTAAACCACATCAAAGGTGCGGCCTTCGGCGCGCAATTTGCGAAGCGTCCGCAGCAGGTCGCCCTGCAAGACCTCGACAGACCGGCTCAGCGGACCAAGGACACGGATGTTCTCCAAGGCACTCGCCACCGCGGCGTGGGAACGATCGATCAGTGTGGCGTGAGCCGCCCCCCGTGAAATCGCCTCGATCCCAAGCGCCCCCGAACCCGCGCAGGCGTCAAGGAACATGGCGCCTTCGATGGCCGGCCGCATGATGTCGAAATATGTCTGCTTCACCCGCGACGCGGTGGACCGGGTCTCACCGCCTTTCGGCACCTTGAGTCTTCGCCCGTGGCCCTCCCCCGCAATGATCCTCATAAGACGCGTGAATATCACAACCGTCGGAGTGGAGGCGAGGCGCCGAAAGAGGCTATCCTCAGATTCAGTCGATTTCGTCATCTAAGGCACTCCTGAATGCTCATCAACGATCTCCTCAAACTCGCGATTG
Source organism: Vicinamibacteria bacterium (assembly GCA_039916365.1). Taxonomy (GTDB): domain Bacteria; phylum Acidobacteriota; class Vicinamibacteria; order Fen-336; family JAGNNV01; genus JAGNNV01. Next base: position 10,883 of record JBDSLN010000305.1, on the reverse strand, counting down.
AAAAGCGCGCCTCCGACCTTCACCTGAAGGTGGGATCGCACCCTGTCCTTCGTGTCAACGGCGAACTGACCGCCGTCGTGGACCATCGCAGACTGCAGACCGAAGACACTTTGAACATGGCTTTCTCGGTCATGAACAACCGGCAGAAGCAGAAATTCAAGGACAGTTTCGACGTCGACGTCGCCTACTCCGTTCCTGGACTGGGCCGTTTCCGCTGCAACGTTTTCCAGCAGCGCGGAACCGTCGGACTCGTCGTCCGCTTGATCCCGCTGAAGATCCAGACCATCCGCGAGTTGTTGCTGCCGCCGACACTCACGAAGATTGCGGACGAACAGCGCGGCCTGATCATCTGCACCGGCGCCACCGGCTCGGGCAAGTCCACCACCCTCGCCGCGTTGATCGACTACATCAACTCCGAGAAGACGTCGCACATCGTCACGGTCGAAGATCCAATCGAGTTTCTTCATCGGGATAAGCGCTCCATCGTCAACCAGCGTGAGATCGAAGTCGACGCTCTGAGCTTCGCGGGGGCGATCCGCGCCGCCCTTCGCCAGGACCCCGACGTCATTCTGGTTGGCGAAATGCGCGACTACGAGACCATCGAAACTGCGGTCACCGCAGCCGAAACGGGCCATCTGGTGTTGTCTTCGCTGCACACGCTCGATGCGACTGAGACGATCAACCGGATTGTTTCCGTCTGCCCGCCCCATCAGCAGAAGCAGATCCGCCGCCAGCTCGCATCCGTGCTGCGCGCGGTTGTTTCGCTGCGGCTCGTGCCGCGCGCCGACGGCCAGACCCGGGTGCCCGCGGTGGAAGTCATGGTTTCAACGCCTTTCATCCGCGACTGCATCGTCAACGAAGAGAAGACGCGCCTGATCGCCGGTGCCATCGCTCAGGGCACGACCGAAGGCATGCAGACGTTCGACCAGGCGCTCTTCGACCTCTGTCAGAAGGGTCTGATCTCGCGCGAAGAAGCGGCGCGTCGGTGCACCAATCCTGATGAGTTCCGCATGATGCTTTCGGGCATCGACACCGGAAGCGGACGCGGCGGCATGGGCTCCTCCATCTCGGACCTTGAGTAGCGACGACTCTCTCCCCGACTCCGACGCCGACGCGTCTGCCCGAAAAGCGCAGACGCGCGATGCCTTCGCTCTCATCCTGGCGAAGCTCGGCCGGCGCGATCACACTGAGAAGGAACTCGAACGCGCGCTGCTTCGAAAAGAGTATCCGCCCGAGGCGATCGAGATCGCGATCGGTCGCGCGAAACGCGAGGGCCTCGTCAACGACGTGCGCCTCGCCGGAGTCATCGCACGGATCACCGCTCGGTCCGGAAAGCGCGGTCCGCGCAAGGTCGTGGCCACGCTGAGACAGAAGGGCGTCTGTGCGGAGTTGGCGCAGGCCGCGACCAAGGAAGCGTTCAGTTCCACCGACGAGGGCGAAGAGAACACGATCCGTTTTGTCACGAGACTTCTCGAGCGCGCCAGGGGGGAGACGGCTAAAGACAAGAGAATCAGAGTCTTAAGGTCGCTCCTGACGCGCGGCTTCGAGTTGGACGAAGCAAGACGCGTGGTGCGCATCGCAGAAAACGCCCTGATGACGGAAAATGCGTCCGATGACGACGTCAACTCCGGCGAATAGCCCGCTCTCGGCGGACGAGATTCGTTCTTCTTTCCTCAAGTACTTCGAGGACAGGCAGCACGAGGTCGTGCGCAGTTCTCCCCTCATTCCCCAGAACGATCCGACCCTTCTCTTCGCTAACGCAGGAATGAATCAGTTCAAGGATGTCTTTCTCGGCCGTGAAGTTCGTGGCTACAAACGGGCCGCCTCGTCCCAGAAGTGTGTCCGCGCGGGCGGCAAACACAACGACCTCGAAAACGTAGGCGTCACCGCGCGCCATCACACGTTCTTCGAGATGCTCGGCAACTTCTCGTTCGGTGATTACTTCAAGAAGGATGCGATCGCGTACGCGTGGGAGTTCCTCACCAAGACCATGGGACTCGATCCTGATCGCCTGACCGCCACCATCTTCAAGGGCGAAGACGGCGTGCCTCGCGACACCGAGGCGTACGACCTCTGGCGCGCCTTCCTTCCTGCTGATCGGGTTCAGGAACTCGGCAAGGCAGACAACTTCTGGGCCATGGGCGATACGGGTCCGTGCGGCCCGTGTTCCGAGCTTCACTACAACCAGGGCGATTCCCTCCCCTGCGCTGAAGTAGCCGGAGGACGTCCGTGTCTCGGCGTCGCGTGCGAATGCGATCGGTTCCTCGAGATCTGGAATCTCGTCTTCATGCAGTTCAATCGCGATGACAAGGGCGTCCTCACACCTCTGCCCGCAGCCTGCGTCGATACCGGTATGGGACTTGAGCGAGTCACCGCGGTGGTTCAGAAGAAGCTCAACAACTACGACACCGACCTCTTTGTGCCGTTGATCGAAGCGGTCTCGAAACTATGCGGAGTGAAGTATGGGCAGAGCGACGCGACCGACGTTTCGTTGCGCGTCATCGCGGACCATCTGCGCGCGACCACGTTCCTCATCTCGGATGGCGTGCTCCCGGGCAACGAAGGCCGCGGCTACGTGCTGCGCAAAATCATGCGGCGAGCACTCCGTCATGGCCGCAAGCTGGGTCTCGACAAGCCCTTTCTTGCTGGGCTGGTCAGCGAGCTGGTTGCCCGCATGCAGTCGGCCTATCCCGATCTCAAGACCACCGAAGCAACCGTCAAGCGGGTGGTGCGTGTCGAAGAAGATCGCTTCTCCACCACGCTGAAGCAGGCGTTCGCGATGTTCGATTCCGTCGCGGCCTCCACCAAGACCGGCATCCTCAGCGGCGCCGATGCATTCAAGCTCTACGACACCTATGGCCTCTCCCTCGACTTCACCGAAGAGCTCGCCACGGATCGCAGCCTGAAGGTCGATACCGCGGGCTTCGATTCGGAGTTCGTCAAGCAGCAGGAACGCGCGCGCGCGGCAAGCAAGCTGGGCGCGGTTTCCGGAGCGCCCGAATATCTAAGACTTCTCGAGACCGGCAAGACGAAGTTCGTCGGCTACGAGCGCCTTGAAGAAGATGGCGCGACCGTCATTGCGCTCTTCAAAGACGGCAAGCCGGTGACACACCTCGACAAGGGCGAATCGGGCGAAGTGATGGTCGATCGCACGCCGTTCTACGCGGAGTCCGGCGGTCAAATCGGCGACCAGGGCATTCTGTCGGCGCCCGGCTCGGTCGCGACCGTTTCATCCGCGCGCAACGCGCTTCCCGGCCTGACGGCTCACATGGTGACGGTCGATGAAGGCACGTTCGAGCCGGGAATGAAGGTCCGTCTCGAAGTCGATGCGGAGCGCCGCCAGGGCGCGATGCGACATCACACATCCACTCATCTGCTCAACGCGGCCCTGCGCGAAACGCTCGGCACTCACGTCAAACAGGCGGGGAGCCTGGTCGCGAACGATCGTCTTCGTTTCGATTTCTCCCACTTTCAGGGCGTCGATGAACGCGAACTGCGGGTCATGGAGAACCGGATCAACAGCCAGATCCTCGCGAACAAGCAGGTGGACACCATCGAAATGACGCGCGACGAGGCGCTGAACTCGGGAGCCCTGGCCTTCTTCGGCGACAAGTATGGCGAGCGCGTACGCGTGGTCGAAGTCCCGGGCTTCTCCAAAGAGTTCTGCGGGGGCACGCACGTCGCGCAGACGGGCGACATCGGCTTCTTCCTGTTCAGCAGCACCAGCGGCGTTTCCGCGGGAACCCGCCGGGTCGAAGCCATCGCCGGAGTTGCGGCACTCGAACGCATCCAGCGCGACACCGCCATCCTCGACGAGTTGTCGCATTTCGCCCGCGCGGATCGCGGCGCGCTGGTCGACGAATACGCGAAGATGAAGGATGAGCTGAAGGCACGCGATCGCGAGATCGAACGTCTCAAGATGAAGCTCGCCTCCGGGGGCGGCGCTCGCAACGAGGCCGGCGACTCCATCGAGAAGGATGGCATCACGATCTGGACGCCGCTGTTCACCGACGTGGACCGCAAAGGCCACGCCGCCTTGGTCGACGAATATCGCCAGAAGCGGGGCGATAAGAAGTTCATCGCCATCTCCACGTCTTCGGGTAGAGAAGGATCAAATTCCGTGATTGTCGCCGTTTCCCGCGATGTCATGGATAAACTCGCGGCACCAACGATCATGAAGGAACTTGGCCTGCGAGGCGGTGGCCGTCCCGAATTTGCCCAGGGCGCTCTGGGTGAGTCCGATGACGTGGCCGCGCTGCGAACGAAAGCCCGGGAAGTGTCGATGCGCCTGCTGAGCGAGACCGCCGCTTGAGTCTCTCGGTGCGACGGATTGTCGTCGGCACCTTGGGTCTGGGGGCGTTTGTCGCCGCCTGCTTGATCGAAGTACCTGAGGCGGCCGCGCAAGTGTATCTGCGCCGCAACTCATCCGGCGTGCTCGAAGCCACCGACTCCCCCGAGAGCAGCGGTTTCCGTCTGCGCTTCTCCGCCAAGGGCGTCTTGATCCACTCGCGCGGTTTCCGTATTCGTCGCCGCCCCGAGTTCGATCCCTACATTGAAGACGCCGCCTCGAAGTTCGACGTTAGCCCCGACCTGATCCGCGCGGTCATCACGGTTGAGTCAGCGTTCGACGAGTTCGCGGTTTCGTCCAAGGGTGCCAAGGGGCTGATGCAACTCATGCCCGCTACGGCACGTCGATTCGGGGTGGGCGATGCGTTCGACGCTCAGCAGGCCATCATGGGCGGAACTGAGTATCTGGGTTACCTTCTCCGGCTGTTCCGTGGAAACGTGGACTACGCGGTCGCCGGCTACAACGCGGGCGAGAACGCGGTGCTGCGTTATGGCGGCATTCCGCCCTACAAGGAAACCCGAAACTACGTCGTGCGCATCAACTCGGTTTTGGGCTCGGCCCCCGTCATCATGAGCGCCTCCTCGGAAACCGGAAGGCCACGCACGTCAGCACCCACCACTCTGGGCTTCTCCGGATCGTTGCCGCCGTCGCTTCAACCCAAGAGCCCCCGGTCCAAGGTGACGACGCCCGCGGGTCGCCCCCTGGTCAGGGTTCCGCCCCGGCTTTACTACCGCTGGATCGACACGGAAGGCGCCACGCACTTCGCGGATTCACCGCCTCAGGATGGATCCACCTTCCGCACCATCCGCGGACTTCCCTGACGAGGCCCCCGATTCCATGCCGTCAGTTTCCCCGCTTTCCACCGGACTGTTCGAGACCCACGTCCAGCGCGCCCGCGCGTTCCTGGCTGCAGGGAAGTCGGACCTGGCCGAGAAGGACCTCGCCGAAGCGTATCTGCTGAAGCCGAGGGACGTGACGGTCCTGAGCCTGCTGGGCGTTTTGTACTTCAAGCAGGGTCGCCTTGAGCGCGCCGAGGAAGTGTTCGGGAAGCTCGCCGCCAGTTCGCCCAACGATTCGGCGATACTCTTCAATCTCGGCCTCATCAACTTTAAGTTGAACCGGTTCCGCGAAGCGGAGATGGCGTTTACGCAGGCCCTCTCGTTTTCGGCCGATCGACCGCGCGTCCACTTCTACCTGGCCGCGACCTATGAGCGTCATGGGCGCATCCGAGAAGCGATCCACCAGTATCGGCTAGCCCGTTCCGCCACAAACACTGCGAGTGCCTTCCGTCAGCACGGCACCAGCACGAGTGAAATCCCCCGCCATGAAATGGGCGCCACGACCAACCCCACGGCGGCCGCGCCGACGAAGACCATGAGCGCCCCGCTTGATAACGACTTCCGCGGGGATGACGACGACGAAGTTCTCTTCGGCGCCTCCAAGCTGATTCAGGTTCCGGGCGCCGAACTGCAGGCGCCCAATCAGGGCCCTCTGCCCGATACACCGGTCGCCCTTCGTCCCGAAGTGCTCTGCCTGGGCACCGAGGAAGAAGATCTGTTCCTGGGCCCGCGCACTCCGGGTATTGCACCCAAGATGAAACTGAAACGAAGGGATCTCGTCCAGGTCCCCTTCGAAGGACGCATCTTCTTCAAGCGCGGCGCGCTGGTTTCGTCCGAAGGCCACGTCACCTTCTGGGTCAAGGAATCCAAGAGCACCAGTTCCGGCGAACGTTTGGTGATCGCGACCGGTTCCGGCTCCTTGCTACTGGCGGCCGCTGGCTCAGGCATCGGCCTGCTTCTCTCCGACCATACGCGCAAACTCTGGGTCGCTCCGGACCGGATTCTGGCCTGCGAAGATTCGCTTCAGCCCCGCTACGTTCAAGTCGCGGCCATGGAGGCGAGCGTCCTTGAGATGGAAGGCAACGGTTTCGCAGCACTCACCTGGAACGGACTTCCCTCCTGCGTCCGTGTCCACAGCGATCAGCCTTTCGAGGCTCCGCTGTCGTCCGTGATCGCATGGTCAGGCACACTCGAAGCCGAGATGGGCCTCTCTCCCGTCACCGACGAGCCGTCTCTCTTCATCAGCGGCGAAGGCGAAGTTCTCTACGAGGCGGACTAGCAATCCGTGGTGAAAGTCTGCCGTGGCAACGAGGCGAACGATGCGCCCGGATGGCGATGAGTCGAAGAGCCCGAATATCGGGAATATTCGGGCTTCTGAGCGAAGAAGCCAAGCGGGATGCAGCGTTCGTCGAATGCAGGCAGATTTTCGCCACGGGCTGCTAGGCGTTTCCTTACGCTGGACCGCGTTGGATCAGTCGGATGGCGTCGAGTCTCAGTCGGGCGGCGGAGAGATGTTTGTCCAGCGCCGCCTTCTGCTCGATCAGCAGATCGACCTCTTCGGGCCGCACGCTGCGATTGACCTTCTGAAGATCGCGCAGACGCTGCAGTTCCTGATCGAGTTGGCCCATCATGGCCTTCTTCGCCTGCAGGACCAGGGGTGGCACGCGGCGATCGGCGATCGACTGAGCCTTGGCGATGAGCGAAGGCAGAAGCTCTTCGCGGACTTCCGGGCGCTGCAGGATGGACGTGTCGCCGCGCCTCAGCAAGGGCGTCATCATCGCCGTGGTGATCGCGGCACTCGCGTCCCCGCCTCGATGATCGAGCATGACGCGGATCGGCGTGGGGGGCAGGAAGCGGTCGATGTGAAGGTGAAGCGGAGCCACGCATTCAAGAACGTAGACCGCTTCCACGTACAGCGCGGAGGTCCTGCTGTCCGGCCATTTGGCGAAGCTGCTGTTGCCATTCTGGGAGCCCAGGACTAGGTCGATCGCGTTCGTGACCAGCGGATGATCCCAGGTCAAAAACTGAAGATCTTCACGCTACAACGCTTTCGCGCGATCCGCCGTCACCGTGAGTCCGTCCGACGGAAGACCGGGGAATGTATCGGCGAGAACGCCGGCTGAACCGAGCTGGTAGGTCCGCGGCGCGATCTCCTCCACCTGGATGGTGAAGTGATCGAACGCCGCGATCATGAAAGCGTCAAGCGACTGATCCAGGTCGCGATCCTTGATTTCGTTGACCAGAAGAGCTGCGACTTCAGGGCGGAATGAGTTCAGCTCGAGCAATCGATCGCGGCCCTTTTCCAGGCGGTTTCGCAACACCTCGCCCGAGGCCCGCGTGTCGGAGATCAGCGTCCCGAGGGCTGCGCCTGCGTTCTCATCCGCGTCAGGAAAGGCGCGAGCCTGATCTCGCACGCGCTCGCCAAACAGGTCGAGCAGCTCATTGCCGCTATTGAGATTCTTCTCGAAGGAGTTGAGTCCTTCGTTGAACCAGCGCGCCAGAACCTCCTGCGGACTTCCCGGCACGAAGGGAACGTGGACGTGAATCTCAGAGGTCTGCCCGATGCGATCGAGCCGACCTATGCGTTGTTCGACCAGCTCGGGATCGAGCGGCAGGTCGTACATCACGAGGTGGTGGGAGAACTGGAAGTTGCGTCCCTCGCTGCCGATCTCCGAACAGATCAGCAAACGCGCGCCTCCCTCTTCCGCGAAGTAGGCCGCTTGTCGATCGCGTTGAACGAGGGTCAGGCCCTCATGGAACATCCCCATCTTGATCTTGATGAGGTCACGCATCGCCGCCTCGATCGCTTCCACTTTCTCTCGCGTGCGACAGATGAGCAGGACCTTCGACTTTTTATGGGAACGCAGGAGGCTGATCAGCCATGGAATGCGCGGGTCGGCGGTGAAGTCCGGCTCGAAAATGGTTTCCTTCACCGGTTTGAGATCCGACTCGAACTCGTCGTTCATCCGTTTCAGCAGCGTGCTCTTGTCGCCTTTGACGGTGAGCGGAACCAGATGCGCAACCCGATTGGGGAATCCCGTCATGGTGGCGCGCGTGTTGCGGAACATCACGCGGCCGGTGCCGTGCTGATCCAGTAGGTCAGCCAGCTCCCTGCGGTCGGTCAGTCCGGCCGCCTGCTCCGCGACCTTGCGGTAGGCCTCCGTTTCGCGAGTGAACTCGCCGAGATCGTGGAAACGCGCCGGGTCGAGCAGACGCAGGCGCGCGAAGTGGCTGGCGATGCCGAGTTGCTCGGGTGTCGCGGTGAGAAGCAGCAGACCGGGAGATGACTTGCTGAGGGCCTCAACGACTGTGTACTCCGGACTGGCCTTCTCGGGCGTCCAGCCGAGATGATGCGCTTCGTCGACCACCACCACATCCCAGCCAGCATCTACGGCCTGTTTTACGCGGTGCGGGCGCTGAGTGAACAGGTTGATGCTGGCGAGCACCAACTGGTCTTCCAGGAAGGGATTCGTGCCGGGATTTGCGACTTCGATCGAGGCGCAGCGTTTTTCGTTGTAGATGCGGAACCAATGATTGAAACGACGCAGCATCTCCACCAGCCACTGATGAACCAACGAACCTGGAACGAGCAGCAGAACGCGCTTTGCACGGCCGGTCATCAGAAGACGGTGAACGACGAGACAGGCCTCGATGGTTTTGCCGAGGCCCACTTCATCGGCAAGCAGCACGCGCGGAACGAGGCGGCTGGAAGTCTCGGAGGCGATGTAGAGCTGATGCGGAATCAGGTCGATGCGTCCGCCCACGAAACCGCGGACGCTCGATCGACGTTGTCGATACTGGAGATCCAGCGCTGCCACCCGAAGGTCGAACACGTCCGGCGCGTCCGTTTGTCCAACGAGGAGTCGCTCCTCAGGCTTGTTGAAATTGATCGCGTCGCTCAGGTCGCGTTCGCAGATCTCGACGGCGGCGCGGTCACGCGATCCCTGGTAATAGAAGAGACCCTCTCGCTCGACCACCGCGGCAATGCGCAGCGACGCATGCGCGCGATCCTTAATTGTGTCGCCCGCATGAAAGCGCACGCGGCGCAGCGGCGCGTTGTCGCGCGCATATTCGCGGGTCTCTCCGCTCGCGGGGAAAATCAGCTTCACCCGCTGAGGATCAGCGCCCTGAATCGAACCGAGGCCGAGTTCTGGTTCGGAGTCGCTGATCCAGCGCTGGCCGGGATGAAAAAGAGAGTCGGCCAAGGGCGCGAAGACTAACCGGACTTCGCGACGAACGCTAAGTGTTGAGAAGCGCTTCCCTTCTACCGCGCGCGCGTCCAGACCGCGGACTGGCGGACTTGCAGGCCCATCCCCTCCTCGGGCTGCCAGTAGTATGGCGCGCCCTGGAACGAGATTTCAGGCTTCGCCACCCTCAGATGTTTGCCGCACGGTTGCAGCACTCTCGCCATCGCCTCGCCGATGAAGTCGTCCGAGATGGGGTCTGCAACCGTGATGGCGAACTTCCAATCCTGATTGGGAATGGCCTTGCAGTAAGGACAAGTTGGCTTCGCGGCAGGCGCGGAGAGCCCGATGTAGTCGCGTTTCAGATGCTCGCGAGCGCGGTCGTTCGCGTCGGCAATGTCGTAGCGAACCTCGGCCCAGTTCGCGACCGGAGCGTGGCCCGCGCCCATCTCCAGTCCGACAGACCCTTTGACGCGGAGGGAGGATTCGAAGACCTCACCCGCGCGGGTGGAACTGAGATGGACCGCGGCCGGACCGCGTTCACCGAACTCGTGGGGAACCAGGTGCCACCGGGCGCGGCTGCCGACCGACCCATGGCTGACTCGGAACCAGCCCCACGCAGAGCCATTCACTTCGTTCGCGAGGTGAACCAGGGGAACGGAGCTGTCGTTTCGGATCGCTTTCTCAAGCTGGGAAGTCATTTCTACGTTTGGCCGAAGGGCTTCCAGGACGGGCGCGAAGGGGAGGAGTGATCCCTTGATCGTGAGGCTGTCGCCCAGACCGAGAAGCAGCGGATTTCCCCCGAAGTGATCCCCAGCCATGCCGACCAATTCTGCGCTGGAAGTGGCCGAAAAACGGGGTCCGCCCTTTAGAAGGAGCCAGAACAGACGCTCCTTTTGGCGCAGTTCGATACGCTTGCTGGTTTGAGCCACGAGGCTCCTCTCTACGTGTCGGCAAAAGCGGGAAACGAACTAGTGAAATGACGGCCGTGCGTTCCCAATGCAAGCGACGCGCCAGGAATTTGACGCCCCGAAGCATCTCCTTGACCTGAGGCGTCGCAAGAACCAAGTACGCTCCGCCCTCCCCGATGCTTCAGCTCACCGACCGTCTCATCCTTTCCCCCACCGACCTGGTCGGGTTCCTGGCCTGCGGTCATCGCACCCGCCTGGAATGGGAGGCGGCCCGTGGCTTGCGTCCCCAGGCTTTCGACGGCGATCCGGTCCTCGACCTCGTTTCGCGGAAAGGCGCCGAGCACGAGAAGCGCTACCTGGCCGAGTTGCGTGCGGGCGGCTTGGAGGTGGTCGACCTGAGCAATCTCGGCAACAAAACGATCGACGAGTCGGAGGCGGCCGAGGCGGCCACCGTCGCGGCCATGCGCGACGCCGTCGATATCGTCTACCAGGGCGTCTTTTTCGATGGCCGTTGGCGCGGTCGTCCCGACTTTCTCCGAAAAGTTCAGACGCCGTCTGCGTTTGGAGATTGGAGCTACGAGGCCATCGACACCAAGCTCGC
>JBDSLN010000304.1:0-4238 GCA_039916365.1 Vicinamibacteria bacterium | reverse complement strand
TTCGCGTGTAAGGACGCGGCCGGCCGGTTGCGCGTTGGAGGTGCGGTTGGCATTGCCGCCGATACTCTTGACCGGGTGCGCGCGCTCGTCGATGCCAAGGTCGACGTCATCGCCATCGACACGGCACACGGCCATACGAAGGCCGTCATCCAGATGATCGCAAAGGTGAAGAACGCTTTCCCTGACCTCGAAGTGATCGCCGGAAACGTGGGAACCAAAGAAGGCGCCAAGGATCTGGTCTCCGCAGGCGTCTGTGCAGTGAAGGTTGGTATGGGTCCAGGTTCCATCTGCACGACACGCATCGTTTCCGGGGCGGGCATGCCCCAGGTAACCGCTATTGCGGAAGCCGTTGAAGCCTGCGCCGATGCTGGAATTCCGGTCATCGCGGATGGCGGCATCAAGTTTTCCGGAGACATCACGAAAGCGCTTGCGGTCGGAGCCGATTCGGTGATGATTGGCTCGCTCTTCGCGGGCGCTGAAGAGAGCCCGGGCGAAGTCATCCTGCGCCAGGGCCGCAGCTTCAAGACCTACCGCGGCATGGGTTCGCTCGGAGCCATGAAAGAAGGCTCGAAGGATCGCTATTTCCAGTCGGATAGCGCGCCCCAGAAGCTCGTTCCGGAAGGCGTCGAAGGCATCGTTCCCTATCGTGGGCTGCTCTCCACGATCGTTCAGCAGCTGGTCGGCGGAGTGCGCGCGGGTATGGGCTATTGCGGGGTGAAGACGATCCGGGAACTTCAGACCAACACGCGCTTTACGAAGCTCTCCGTCGCCGGTCTCAAGGAAAGCCACGTTCATGACGTGGTCATCACCAAGGAATCGCCGAACTACCGGGTGGAATAGATGACAGGCAAAGGCGTCGCAGCCGTCACGTCAAACTCCGTTCTCGGGTTCTTCGTCGCGGCGGCTCTTGGTCTTTCAGGGTGCGCGGCTCCGGATCCGCAACTTCTATTCATCGACGATGAGTCCGGTGTGTCTTTCACTCATCCACCCCGGTGGAAGGTGGGGTTCGCTGAGCAGAATGGCCTGCGATACCGCTACGTGACCGCGCCTCGCCTAGAAGCGGACAAGGAAGCGCTCTCCATCACGTTGATTGCGCCAACCGACGGCGCCTCGATGGATGCCATAGCGCAGGCCTACCTGACCGGCGCCAGCGAGATCGTGCGCAGTTCCGACGGCGACGCGTCGATATGGTCCTTCAAAGACTCGAGTGGAATCCGCTCTGGTCTTCGTCTTTCGAAAGCACCCTTGGCCGGCCGATTCTTCGGTGCCTGGGTTCGTGGATCGGACGCGGCCTTCAAGCAGTACGACAGCCGCTTGAGCGACTTCATGACCTCCCTTCACGCGGAGTCTCCCGCGCGCTGGCCCGAGGAAACATTCTCGGGAATGAGCATCCGCGTGCCCTCTGCCTGGACGCGCGCAACTCGACTCTCAAATGCCACGAACGCCAGCATGCAGTTCAAGACCCTGCCATTCGACGTCGAGAAGGGAACGAACACGATTCACGGGTTCGTCACGGTTTCGAAGGAACCCGTGCCACCGCCCGGCGATCTCACGGCCTTCAATAAGTTCGTGAAGGATCGCGCATCGGACACGGTGTCGATTATGGAGCATCGCGCGTGGCCACCCGTGACCGAAGGCCAGACTCCGACCGGCTTTGCCGATTATCTGCGCAGCGGAAACGCTGTTACCGCCACCCGGATCCGTCGCTACATCACGGTGAAGAGCGGAGTCGGCCTCACCCTCTCATGCGAGGCGCGCGCGGATGTCTTCGAGAGATTTGACCCGTGGTGCCGACGTCTCGCGGAGACGGTGCGGCTCGAATAACCGCGAGATGTCTTGGGGCGCTACTTCCCGCCGCTGACCACGATCACGCCGTTTTCCGCCGATCCGGCAGGCTCTGAGCAGCAGAGAAAGGGAAATTCTCCCGCCTTCTCGAACGAGACGTCTGCTTCCAGCGGACGCGCGGCCCGAACTCGCTTCTCGACGTCGAGGGTCGGGATGGCGAAACAATGATCGCCGCCTGAAGAGGTGATGAAGAAGTGCACCGTGCCCACGGGAACGGAAATCCGCTTCGGCTCGAAGCCGTCGGCGCCTACCGTGATCTTGACAGTTGTCACCACGGGCGTCTGGGCAGTGGCGCTGGACGCCTGAGCCAGCACGCTCATGCCGGCCACCACGGAAAAAAAGAACGAGGCGACCCGAAGGCCACCTCGCTTGGACGAAGAAGGAGTGTTCATGACACTCCAGAGATTAGCGCCCTCCGCGGCTTCCTCCGAAACCGCCCCGTCCGCCGCCGCCGCCGCCACGGGGACGATCGCCGCCCGGACGACGGTCACGGTCTCCGCCACCGCCCTCGCGACGTGGAGGACGGTCGCCTTCAACGGGGGCCACCCAACCTTCAGGAGGCGGCATCAACGCGCGCTTTGAGAGGCGAATCTTGCCCATCGGATCGATGGTCAGGACCTTGACCATGACCTGGTCGCCCTCCTTGAGGACGTCGTGGACATCGTTCACTCGCTCGTAAGCGATCTCCGAGACATGCAGGAGACCGTCAGTTCCCGGCATGATCTCCACGAAAGCGCCGAAGTCGACGATACGGACGACTTTGCCCACGTAGGTTTTGCCAAGCTCCACGGACTGGGTGAGTTCTTCGATGATTGCCACGGCCTGCTGTGCAGCCTGCAGATCGGTAGATGCGATCAGCACGCGCCCGTCATCCTCGATCTCGATCTTGCAGCCGGTCCGCTCGGTGATGGAGCGGATCATCTTGCCGCCGGGTCCGATGATGTCGCGGATCTTGTCAACGGGAATGCGCACCGTGATGATGCGAGGCGCGTAAGGATTCATCTCGGCGCGATGCGTCCCGAGCGTCTCGGCCATCTTGCCAAGGATATGGAGACGTCCAACCTTCGCCTGCTCGAGTGCTTTCGCGAGCAGATCGGCGGGAAGACCATCGATCTTGATGTCCATCTGAAGGGCGGTGAGGCCTTTCGCGGTGCCCGCGACCTTGAAGTCCATGTCGCCGTAGTGATCTTCTTCGCCGGCGATGTCGGTCAGAACGACGAACTTGTCGCCGTTCGACACCAGGCCCATCGCCACGCCCGCGACCGCAGCCTTCAGGGGAACGCCCGCGTCCATCATCGAGAGGGTGCCACCGCAGATCGAAGCCATCGATGAAGAGCCGTTCGATTCAAGGATGTCGGACACGATGCGGATCGTGTACGGGAAATCCTCTTCCGACGGAAGAACCTCGCGGAGCGCTCGTTCAGCAAGCGCACCGTGGCCGATTTCACGACGACCGGGACCCCGGTTCGGCTTCACTTCGCCGACCGAATAGGACGGGAAGTTGTAGTGAAGCATGAAGCGCTTCTTGTGCTCGGCTTCCTGAACCGTGTCGATGATCTGCGCATCTTCGCTCGTGCCCAGAGTGGCGGTGACCAGAGCCTGAGTTTCGCCACGGGTGAACAGGGACGAACCATGAGTGCGCGGGAGAACGGAGACTTCGCTCGAGATCGGACGGATCTCGTCGAAGCGACGACCGTCGAGGCGCCGACCGCGCTCGAGAATCTCGCGACGAAGGATGTGCTCACGAAGCTGGTCGTAAACCACGGGAACGAGCGCCTTCTTGGCCGCCTGGTCCTCCCCAAGAGTTGCCACGAACGCCTTCTTGACTGCATCCATCTTCGCGTACATCTCGAGCTTGTCGCGCTTTTGCATCGCGTCGTAGAGCGCCGGTTCCAGCGCGGCCACGATCTCGTGTGCGAGGCCGTGGTCAATGTCCTTCTTGATCGTGGCGCGCTTAGGCTTGCCGATCTCGGCCATCATCTGGCGCTGAACGGCGCAGATCGTCTTGATCGCCTCGTGCCCGTCGACGAGCGCCCTGACCATGTTCTCTTCGGACAGTTCACGCGCCGAGGACTCGACCATGCAGATGGCCTTCTCGGTGCCGGCGACGAGGAGGTTCAACTCGCTCTTCGTCTTCATGTCAACCGTGGTGGGATTGATGTGGGTCTGACCATCCCAGAAACCAACGCGGACCGCGCCGATCGGCGTGTCATACGGAATGTCGGAGATGCACAGCGACGCGGAGGAACCAATGATCGCCAGAACATCGGACTCGGTCATCGGATCGGAAGACCAGAGCGCCGCGTTGATCTGAGTCTCGCATCCCCAGCCTTCGGGGAAGAGCGGACGGAGCGGGCGGTCAATGACGCGGCAGGTGAGAATTTCCTTCTCGT
>JBDSLN010000303.1:0-3477 GCA_039916365.1 Vicinamibacteria bacterium | reverse complement strand
GACGGTGTGGGATCTCATCCTGCCCATCCGGCAGAAGTTCGATCAGTACGTGAATCTGCGCCCGATGCGCCTGCTGCCGGGCCTGAAGTCTCCGCTCGGCGGACGTGGTTCCGCCGACATCAACATGATCTGCGTACGGGAGAACACGGAAGGCGAGTATTCCGGGGTCGGCGGTTTCGTTCATCGCGGACGATCCTCCGAGATGGCGAGCGAAGTCGCGACCTTCACCCGAGCGGGCATCGAGCGCGTGGTGACCTTCGCCTTCGAACTAGCCCGCACCCGTCCCAGGAAGCTGCTAGCGTCCGCCACTAAGTCGAACGCACTCCGTCATTCCATGGTTCTCTGGGATGAGGTGGTGGAGGACGTCGCCCTTCGGTTCAAGGACGTGACTCTGCGCAAGTACCACGTCGACGCGCTCGCCGCTCGCATGGTGACCCAGCCTGACTCACTCGACGTCATGGTCGCGAGCAATCTGTTCGGCGACATCCTGACCGACCTAGGTGCGGCGATTTCCGGGTCTCTGGGCACCGCACCCTCGGGCAACCTCGATCCCACTCGCGTCCATCCTTCGATGTTCGAACCGATCCACGGCTCGGCGCCCGACATCGCGGGGCAAGGCATCGCGAACCCGATTGGCGCAGTCTGGGCGGGTGCCATGATGCTCGATCACCTGGGAGAGAAGCAGGCCGCGGCCCGCGTGGTCGGTGCAATCGAGAAGGTCACCTCCGAAGGGCGCGTGCGCACTCCGGATCTGGGCGGCAACGCAACGACTTCCGACATGACGCGGGCTCTGGTGGACGCGCTCTAAGCGGTGTCGCGACGGAACATCTCATCGGGCACGAAGTGGGAGCCGGTGGTCGGCTACTCGCGTGCGGTTCGGGTGGGTCCGCATGTTCATATCGCTGGCACCACGGCGGTAGACGCCTCCGGAACGATCGTCGGGCGCGGCGATGCGTACGCGCAGACTGCGTTCATCCTCAAGAAGATTGAGGCGGCGCTCATTGAGGGAGGCGCTTCCATGAGCAACGTCGTGCGGACACGGATGTTCGTCACCGACATCACGAAATTCGACGACGTCGGTCGCGCTCATGGAGAGGTATTTCATGCGATTCGCCCTGCCACGACCATGATTGAAGTAAGGGCGCTGGTGGATCCCGAGCTCATAGTCGAGATCGAAGCCGACGCGTACGTCGAGGAGTGAGCGACGGTTCATGACACGCGTGCGACGCCACACCCTCAGTTCACTCAGTGACAAAGGTCGATCCAGGCGGCGTACTTCTTGTCTTCACCAGAGGCGACGCGACGGAAGGTCTCGGTGATCTTCGTGGTGATCGGACCGCGGACGCCGGAGCCGATCGGACGAAAGTCGAGCTCGCGGATTCCGAGCACTTCGGCGGCCGTGCCGCACACGAACAACTCGTCGGCCACGTAGAGTTGGTCGCGACTGAGCGGCTCCTCCCGAACTTCGTAGCCGAGATCGCGCGCCAGGATGATGACGCTGTCGCGGGTCAGGCCTTCGAGGACCGTGGTTCGATGGGGCGTATAGATCACGCCCTTCCGGACGGCGAAGAGGTTCTCGCCCGTGCCTTCCGCGACCAGGCCGGTCGGGTCCAGCATGAGTGCCTCGTCGAAGCCAAGGCGGG
This sequence comes from Vicinamibacteria bacterium, assembly GCA_039916365.1. Taxonomy (GTDB): domain Bacteria; phylum Acidobacteriota; class Vicinamibacteria; order Fen-336; family JAGNNV01; genus JAGNNV01. The sequence continues at coordinate 1,834 of JBDSLN010000303.1, read as the reverse complement.
CCGACTCGGTGCGCGCGAGGACGGAGTTGCCGTAGTTCCCAGCGAGCTTGGACTTCGTCATCATGACGTTCGGATGATGGCGCGTGAACGACGACACGTTCGCGCGCAACCCCTTCATCTCGGCTTCCGGAGAAACGAAGCCCTTCCACTCCCACGCTGCAATGCCCAAACCAGGAACGACTCCGAGCAAGCTCAGTCCCATGTGTCCCGATGCGCCGAAGATGAGCGGGCGCACGTAACACGCGGTGAAGCCGTTCTCGCGAACGACGGCCTTAGAGCCTTCGATGACCTGCTCCTCGGTCCAGGGCAGGTCGGTGAACCCAAAGATGCGTGCGCTCTGGAAGAGACGCGTGATGTGATCCTTCAATCGGAAGATCGCGGGGCCGTTCGGCGTGCCGTAGGCGCGCATGCCCTCGAATACCGCGGTGCCGTAGTGAAGGGCCGGGGTGAGAAACGGCACTACGGCCTTCTCCTGCGGCACCAGCGCGCCGTTCATCCAGACGAACGTCGAATCGAGATTCAAGACTTCACTCCTTGCCGGGGGAATTGAGTCCGGGCGGAGAGGAGCCTACTGGGTGGCGCGCTTCGGCGCTAGAAGCGCCTGTCCGAGATGGGACGCGAGATGCGTCGTCCGGCTGAACAGCACGTTCACGCGGTTGCGATGCGGCTCTTTGGCGAAATCCTCAGTCGACACCGCAGCGTGCTTTCCGAGCCATTCGTCTGCCGGGAGGGCCTCGGCCTTCTCGGCGAAACGTGAATGAACCGTCGTCCACGCCTCGCGCAGTTCAGCTGCGGAAGGCAGGACAGCGACGGCGCGGTCGGGACTCTTCACAAAGGTCTCTTCCCACTCAGGACGGAAGCGCGGGCCGAATCCCAGCAGGGGGAGGAGGCCGTCGTTGACCGCGATGATGTGGCCGAAGAGATAGATGAGACGGTTTTTGCCCGGAGCCACCTCGAGTTGAAGGTCCTCGTCGGAGCAGCCGTTGAAGAACTTGGCCGCGCGCTCGACGTTCTGGTTCCAGTTGCGAAGGGCGATGTCCACGAACATGGCCGAGGGCAGGTTGTCTGTGCTCATCGAAGTCCTCCCGAGGCGAGAAGCTGCTCGCCAGTCAGCCATTTTGAATCATCAGAAGCCAGGAAAACTGCGATCGGTGCGATGTCGTCGACTTGGCCAATGCGCCCAAGCGGCGCCTGCTCGATCAAAGTCTTCTCGAAATCCGACCCGATCATGCCTGCGGTCTTCGCTCCTTCGGTGTCGACCATGCCCGGGTTGAGGGTGTTGACGCGGATTTTGCGCGGTCCGAGTTCGCGCGCGAGCACACCCGTGATGGCGTCGAGCGCGCCCTTGGTTCCGGTGTAGACGGCGGACGCGGCTGGAGTCAGACGGCTCACCGCCGATCCGATGTTGATGATGCTGCTGCCTTCACCGAGATGAGGGACGGCGGCCTGCGTGGTGAGAATGGCGCCCAGCACGTTGATATTGAAGATCCGGCGAAAATGTTCCTCGGTCACGCTCTCGATGGGCATGAACTCGTAGACCCCGGAGTTGTTGACCAGAATGTCGAGTCGTCCATAAGTCTTGATGGCGGCATCGACGATGCCCTTCGCGTCGGCGGCCTTCGACACATCGCCCGCCACCGCGACCGCTAGACGCCCCACCCGTATCCGCCTTCTGGAGTCTCACGGAAGTCGTTCGACTCCTTGGCGGCCTGGGTTTCGGCTTCGACCGTGTCGGTTCGCGGCATCGCAGTGCGGGCGTCCCGTGGTTCGATGGGCTGGTCGTTCTGTTTCGTGGCATTCATTGGTTTGTCTCCTTCGGAGAAATAAAAACCCC
>JBDSLN010000302.1:0-7866 GCA_039916365.1 Vicinamibacteria bacterium | reverse complement strand
TCCTTCCACGTGTCTCCTCCGTCGCGCGACGCGTAGAAACCGCTTCCGGGTCCGCCATCGACCAGATCCCAGGGCTTCCGCCGCATCTGCCAAAGGCCAGCGAAGAGAATCCGCGGGTTAGAGGGATCCATGCATACATCCGAGGCACCCGTCTCGGAATCCTTCTTGAGAACCTGCTGCCACGTCTTTCCGCCGTCGGTGGTGCGATAGACGCCGCGTTGGGGATTCGGTCCGAACGCATGACCCAACACCGCGGCGAAAGCGATGTCGGAATTCTTCGGATGAACAACCATCGTACCGATCTGGCCTTCCTGCTTCCAGACATGCGTCCAGGTCTTTCCCGCGTCCGTCGATTTGTATATGCCGTTGCCCGCGGCCACGTTGCCGCGTGGGTTCGCTTCCCCTGATCCCACGTAGATGACGTTGGGATCGGAGGGCGCCACTGCGATTGATCCGATCGACGAAATCTCCATTTCATCGAAGATGGCCTTCCACTGGATCCCTCCATCTGTCGACTTCCACACGCCCCCCGCCGCTGTCGCCACGTAGTACGTGAATGGATCGCCCGCAATTCCAGTGGCTCGCGCGGCACGACCGCCGACGAACGGTCCGATGAGCCGGTACTTCAGACCCGGAAAGTCGAGAGGTGGTTTCTTCGCGTCCTCGGCATTGACCGCGAGACCGAGGCAAAGAAGGGCTAGAGCAGCGAAAACATGCGAGCGTTGCGGCAAGGGGAGTCTCCTGTGTTGGCGGTGAGTGTCGTTTGGTCAAGAGCGTAAGTGAAACAAACGCGGTTTACCAGGGTCAGGCCGTCGCCCGCAGGCGCATCCGCGCCATGTCCGCGCGGCGTCCCTCGCGCCGAGAAAGTCACTCATCCCGCTCCGGTATTTCGATAGCTACGAAGTGACGCCGGGCTGGTTCAACCAGCAGGCACAGCGGTGACCCTGGCGCCCGTTCGACCGGCTGAGCCCCGGTTAGGCATCCGCTAAGACTGCCTATCTATACTGGCAGATGGAGCCATGACCAAAAAGCGACGCGCGCGAACGACCGTCGCCTTGACTGCGGGCATCCTGCTTGTGATGGGACGAGCGTCGGGCGCTCAAGACGTCGAGCGCCGGGCCATTTCTCTCGACGAAGCACTTCAAGCGGCCTTGGCCCTTCCGGACTTGAAGGCCGCCGAGGCCGCGCTCCGCGTCGCGGAGGCGGGCATCAGACTCGCGGGGCGCTGGCCCGATCCATCGTTCTCATTCGCGACGCGCTCGATCACCGCGAAGGAGTCGTACGCGTTAACCGTGCCTCTTCCCTGGCCGGGGCGGGGCGCTCGCGTTGCGGTGGCCAAGGCCGAGGCTGCCGTGGTCGGCACTGACAAGGAGGCCGCGCGCCTGATCGGTCGTCGCGCGATGCGTCTTGCTTGGTTCACGCTTGCCGCCCGGGAAGATCTGGAGTCCGCCGCGAATGACCGCATGTCGCGAATGAAGCGGACATCGGAGGCCGTGACCGCGCTTTACGACGCTGGCCGGGTGGCACTCGTTGAGTCGTCGCGTGCTCGCGCGGACGCTGCCCTTGCGGTGGCCGATGCGTCGCTGACCGAGCAGGAAGAGCGGATCGCCGAGAGTGTTCTGCGGCGTCTTATGAGCATCGAGTCGGGTCAACGCCTGCGGGTCGTCCGCCCACTCCCGGTCTTTCCTTCGGACCCTCCGCCGGACGATCGGGATCTAGAGCAGTCGATCGCCATAGCACTCGTTCGTAGTCCAGCCGCCAGAGCGGCCGAGGCACGCCTTAAGGCGGCGGAAGCGTCCCTTCGTCTGGCCCAGGCCCTGAGATTCCCAGGCCTTGCAGTTGACGTGGGCGCCGACCGCAACGATCCCACGCAGCCGGGGACCGATCGCTCCATTGGCGTCAGCCTGACCGTTCCGCTGAGTGCTGGTCCTGGCGTCCTCGTCGCGAAGGCCGAGCGCGATCGCGCGACCGCCCTTCGCGATCAAACGAAGCGCGAGATCGCCGATCAGGTCGAGCAGGCGTGGCGCACCGTGAAGGCGTCTGGTGTCCGCTATCAGTCGCTGACCGCGGAAGGTTTGCCGGCAGCTCTTCAAGCAGCCGACCTAGCGCAACTCGCATACCGCGAAGGACGATCCGACATTTTCCGCGTGCTGGATGCGGAGCGCACACTGGCCGAGACACGCGCAACCGTCGCCGAGGCGTACCTCGCGTGGGGTGTCGCTCAGTCGGAGTTACTGGCCGCGGTTGGAGAGGAGGAACGTTGAGACGATCACGACGAACAGCCGGTCTGAAGACATTCGCCATAGTGCTGGCAGCCGCCATGGGCGCACAGTGCCACAAGGATGCGCCCGCCGAAGAGAAGCCTGAACCCACCGCGGTGCGCACCGAGGCCGCCGCGGAAGGGGCGATCACGGAGTGGATCGAACTTCAGGGCAGAGTCTCAGCTCCGTTCGACCGCGATGCAACCCTTGCGCCCCTCGTGCCCGGACGCATCGTGTCCCTCGGTGTCCGAGTAGGAGACGTGGTCGCGGCGGGACAGGTTCTGGCGCGTATCGAGACGGGAACTCTGGATGATGAGTTGAGGACCGCCGAGGCGGCTTCGCGTCGCTCGGAAGCGGATCTGACTTTCAAGCGTGGGGTCGCCAAGCGGAGCAACGACCTGGTCGCGAAAGGCGTCGCTGCTCGTGAAGAAGCCGAGGGAGCCGTAGCCGCGGCGGTAGCCGCCGAGTCGGCGCTCGCCGAGAATCAGGCGAGTCTGGCGACCGCACGTCGTCGGCGCGCATGGTCAGAACTCACGTCGCCGTTCGCCGGCATCGTGGTGCGGATCGATCGTCGGATTGGAGATTTCGTCGATGGGACCGCGTCCACTCCGGTTCTTGAGGTCGCCTCCGCCGACGGCTGGGAGATCGTCGCATCGGCAACGTCGGTATCGCTCCAGCGTCTTCGTGCCGGCCAGTCCGCGACGATTCAAGGTCTCGAGTCCGCGCAAGCGACCAAAGACGGAGAGTCCAACCCGCTGGGCGCCGTGGTGACCACCATCGCGCGCGCGGTCGACGTCACCACCGGTGCGGGCGATGTCCGGCTCCGTCCCACCGACCGACCTGCCAATGTCGCGCTTGGCGCGCCGGTTCAGGCGAGGATTGCCGTGCGCTCGAAGCCTCAGGCCATGCTCGTTCCGGCGGCGGCGGTTCGGCTCGCCTCCGATGGCTCATCCGAGGTGGTGGTGATGGAAGGTGGCGTCGCACATGTCCGCAAGGTCGAGACCGGCCTCGTCGAAGCGGGCCACGTTGAGATTGTGTCCGGGGTGAAGGCGGGCGAGCGCGTGGTGGTGGAGGATCCGATTGGGATCGCCGACGGCGCAGCACTTGTCGAAGAGGCCGCCGTCAAGAAGGACGAAGGCGATTCCCCCGCGGCAAAGCCCGCCGGAGCGAAGTGACGGAAGCGTCGGGACTGTTCGGCGTTCTCCAGCGTCAGCGCGCGTTGATCCTCACTCTCACGCTGGCCGCTCTGCTGGCGGGTGTGCTGGCCCTGTCCCGTCTTGGTTCGGGAATCTATCCCGAGGTCGACTTCCCGCGCATTGTGGTGGTCGCGCGCGCTGGCGATACGCCGCCGGAGCTGATGGAGGCGTCGGTCGTTCGTCCGCTCGAAGAGTCTCTCGCGACCGTCTTCGGCGTCAGACGCGTCCGTACCCGCATCATTCGTGGCTCGGCTGAGATCGCACTGCAGTTCGAGGAGGGAGCTGACATGTGGCGCGCCCTTCAGTTCACCGATGCAGCGATCGCGCAGGCCCGCGGCGATCTCCCCGCGAACATCGAGATCGAATCGCAGAAGGTCACTCCCGCCGATTTTCCGATCCTTTCTTACAACCTCGTCGGCGGGACCTCACTTGGACGTCGCGAGGCTGCGGACTTCCTGGTTCGCCCAGCACTCTCACGCGCGGCGGGTGTCGGGCGCGTCGATGTCATCGGCGGTGATCCACGCGAGCTGGAAGTGATCCTGGATCCGCAAAAGCTCGCGGCGGCCCATCTGCGTCCGAGCGAAGCGGCGCAGCGCGTGGGCGAAGCACTTGTCCGCAAGGCGGTGGGCCGTTTCGACGACCATCGGCAGATCGTCGCGGTCATCGCCGAGAACGAGGTCACGTCGGCCGGCCAGTTGTCCAGCCTGCCCATGACCCTGGCCGCGAACGGTCCTCTCTCGCTTGGCTCCCTCGCGGAAGTGGTGGAAGGCCATCCCGATCGGACGCGCGCGGTTCATGGCCCGGAAGGCGACGCGGTCCAGGTCAGTATCTCGCGACTCCCCGAGGCATCGGCGCCCGATGTGGTCCGCGACGTGACCCGGATCTCGAAAGACCTGCGACTTCCCGAGGGCATCCGCATGGTGGAGACCTACAACCAGGGACAGCTGATTCAGGATTCGGTGATCGGCGTGCGCGACGCCATCCTGATCGGCATCGCTCTCACCGTGCTGGTCCTTGCCGTGTTCCTTCGCAACATCCGCGCCGGACTCCTCGCAGCGGCATCCGTGCCGTTTACGTTGCTCGCGACCTTCCCGGTGATGGCGATCGCGGGGCAGACGCTCAACCTGATGTCGCTCGGCGGGATGGCCGTGGCGATCGGCCTGGTGATCGACGATGCGATCGTGGTGATTGAAGCGATCGCCCTGCGCATCGAAGAAGGGCTCTCGCCGAGAGATGCGGTGGCCGCGGGCCTGAGCGAAATCATGGCGCCGGTCATCGGCACGACGTTGACCACGGTCGTCGTCTTCGTTCCCCTGGCCTTCATCTCGGGACTGATCGGGAAGTTCTTCGCCGCTCTTGCGATCACGCTCGCCGGTGCGGTCCTGCTGTCGCTTGCGTTCGCTTTGTTCGTGCTGCCGGTCCTGGCCGCGGCCTTCATGAAGGCGCGCGTCGTGAGAAAGAAACATCGACGGAACACGTTCGGCGCGCGCTACGCGCGTCTGCTGAGCCGATCGGTGCGGCGTCCCTGGCTGGCGCTGGTCCTGGTGATGGTCGCGGTGGGGGCCGGTGTCCTTGCGTTTGAAGGGCTCGCCACCGGATTTATGCCCGAGATGGACGAGGGGGCCTTCGTCATCGACTACTTCCTGCCGGCGGGGAGTTCGCTCCAGGCGACGGAGACCGCGGCGCTTCAGATTGAAGACGCGCTCAGAGAGACCAAGGATGTTCAAAGCTGGACGCGTCGCACCGGCGCCGAGCTGGGTCCGGTGACCGCCACGGAAATGAGCAGGGGTGACATCGCGGTTCTCCTCAAGCCCCAGAGCGAGCGCCGTCCCGTCGAAGAAGTCATCGACGAGGTGAGACGGCGCGTTGAGTCCCAGATCCCCGCAGCGCGCATCGAGTTCGTGCAGTTGCTCGAAGACGTGCTTAATGACCTCTCCGGCAGCGCGCGACCCGTGGAGGTGCGCATCCTCGGGCCGGATCACGCAGCCCTGGTGCCCATCGCTGAGGAAGTGGAGAAGCGCCTCGAAGACACGCCGCACATGGTCGACTACTACCGGGGCTTCGAGGACGACGCGCCCACGCTGCGCTATTCCCTCAACGCGGATACGGCAGCACGCGCCGGACTCACGCCAACCAACGTCGCCGACGACCTGAAGACGGCCCTTCAAGGAGACGTGGTGGGTGAGGGTCCCCGCTTCGATCGGCTTGTCCCCGTGCGCGTCCGTTTCCCCGATGCCTGGCGCTTCGATGCGTCGCGGCTGGCTGATCTGCCGATCGCTTTGGGTCCGTCTGTCGTTCCCATCTCGCATCTTGCTACCCCGAGCCGTACCCTGAAGCCGAGCATTCTGTTGCGCGAAAACCTGGTTCCGGTGGCCCTCGCGACGGCCGACATCGAGGGCAGCGACATCGGAGGTCTGGCCACGGAAGTCAGCCACCGCTTGGCTGGCCTTGCCTTGCCTCCCGGCTACCGGATCGATCTTGGGGGACAGGCCGAGAGTCAGAAGGCCGCATTCACGCAACTCCTCAGTGTTCTGGGGCTCGGGGTCCTGGCTGTGTTTGCGCTTCTGGTGGGCCAGTTCCAATCTGCGCGAGCCGCAGTGCTCGTCTTGCTGACCGTGCCGCCCGCGCTCGCGGGCGGTCTGATCTTTCTTCGCCTCAGCGATGTGCCGCTCAACGTGTCGTCGCTGATGGGTCTAGTCCTGCTGGTCGGGCTCGTGGTTAAAAACGGAATTCTGCTGGTGGAAAACGCGGTTATGCGCATCGAGGAAGGCCAGCCGGTTCACGTCGCGATCCGCCACGCGGGCCGCCGCCGCCTGCGTCCCATCGTCATGACGACGCTCTGCACGATCTTCGGCCTGCTGCCTCTGGCCTTCGGTGTCGGTTCAGGATCAGAACTTCAACGTCCCCTGGCCGTCGCTGTCATCGGAGGATTGCTGCTGTCCACCGCCGCGACGTTGCTGCTCCTACCAGCGCTCGGTTCATGGTTTCTCGTAAGGCGTCCCACCAGCGCATAGCGCCTTGGAACATCCGCCACCCCGGTTGCCGCGTAGTGTAAAAGGGTGACAACGCGTCTTCTTCAGCGCCTTCGGCGAGCGGTGCTAGTCGCCTTGACCGGGTTGGCTCTCGGACCGGCACCGGCCACTGCTCATCCGCTCGGAAACTTCACCGTCAATCGCAGCGCCCGGATAGCGGTGATGGGCGACCGTCTCGCCCTCACCTACGTCCTCGACTACGCCGAGATCCCCGCCTTTCAGGAGATCAGCCGCTTTCCCGACCTTGCCGCCGATCTGAGCGTGGCCGCGCTCGACCGCGCGTCGTCCTCGCGCACTCTGGAACAGCAGATCAGCCAGACGTGGGCTTCGGGCCTGCGGCTGCGCGTGAACGGCGCACAACTTCCGCTCAAGATCGCCAGGACGTCGCTTCATTTCGTTGAGGGTTCAGCCGGGTTGCCGACGTTCCGACTGGAGATGGAGCTCGAGGCCGCTCTTGGTGGAGGCGCTGCTCTTCAGGTCGAGTACACGGACGGCAACGCTCCTGGCCGGTTGGGCTGGCGCGAAGTCGTGCTGCCTTCCTCGCGTGACTGGGCCTTGCGAACGAAGTCTGCGGAGTTCGCGGATCGCAGCCAAGGTCTGACGAACTACCCGAAGGATCCGAGTCAGGCGTTGCCCCAGGAGACCTCCGCCACATTCACGATGGAGCGGACCGATGCGAGTGCCACCGCGCCGAGCGGCGACGTGGCAGCGCCCAGCACCTCGGGAATTCGCGCGCAGGCTCCGTCCCGCGATCCGTTCGAGGAATTGATCCGCGCGGGCAAGGACCAACCTCTGAGCGCATCGGTGATTCTGGCGGCGCTCTTCGCCGCGATGCTTCTGGGAGCGGCGCACGCTCTGTCGCCGGGACATGGCAAGACCATCGTCGGCGCGTACCTCGTGGGCTCACGCGGCACCCCCTGGCACGCCGTCTATCTCGGCGCCATCGTCACCTTCTCGCACACCATCGGTGTCTTCGCGCTCGGCCTCGTGACCCTTCTTGCGTCGCAGTACGTTCTTCCGGAGAGACTCTATCCGTGGCTGACCTTCATTTCAGGCGCTCTGGTGGCTCTCATCGGAGCAGCTCTGTTTCATCAGCGTATCGAAGCGGCGCTTGGCATCACGGAGGAGCATCGGCATCTGTTCTGGAAGCACTCGCACGTCGCACCCGAGCACAACGCTCCTTCCGGTCCGATGGGATGGAAGGGCCTGACGGCACTTGGCATCAGCGGTGGACTCGTGCCGTGCCCTTCGGCCATCGTGGTGCTGCTCGCCGCGGTCTCGCTCCACCGCATCGCGTTTGGCCTGGCGTTGATTGTGGCGTTCAGCATCGGGCTTTCCGTCGTGCTGATTGCACTGGGCCTGACGTTCGTGTACGCC
>JBDSLN010000301.1:0-2613 GCA_039916365.1 Vicinamibacteria bacterium | reverse complement strand
TTTTGCTCCAAGGCGCGAATCCGGCCGCTCCGAAGGCCTTGAGTCGCGATCTGTCCGACGCGTTCGGCAGGAAGCTCACCATTCTCGAAAAATACGAACACAACCCCAGGACCAAGAGGTCGCCCGTTGTTGTCTACGAGTCGGAGCTGAACTCGTATGTGCGTTTCGCCCTTTCGGACAAGATTCCGCGCGGGGTTCGGGACATTCGCATCGTCTTCCGGGCCGGCCGGCTCGAGGTCCGGGGTGTCGCCAACCTGTCCGAGTTCTCCGAGCTCAAGGAAAAAGCGGCCGGTGGAACCGCTCTTCTCAGCTTCCTGAGCGGCGAGATGGCGATCGAGATCGTGGCCGACTTCAAGAGCGATCGGGGCTTTGGCCAGTTTGAACTGGTCAGCGCGCAGGTTGGCCCCATCCCTCTCTCGGCCTCCATCCTGGGTGACATCATTGCGCGCGCAACCGTCGACAGCTCAAGGCCAAGTGGTTTCGACGTCCGGGCACCCTTCCGCCTTCCGTACTCCGTCAAGCGCATCCGCGTGCAGCAGGCTCTCGCGACCATCGAGTATTGACACACGCGCCTAACCCCGAAATCCGGCCGGACACTTCGGTCCAGTACGTTCGCGGTATCGGACCTGAACGAGCCCGCGCGCTCGAGGCGGAAGGGGTCGAAACGATTCAGGACCTCCTGTTCGTCCTTCCGCGACGCTACGAGGATCGCTCGAATCTGGCTTCGATCAAGTCGCTGACGCCTGGGTTTCGTCAGACCGTCTGTGGTCGGATCGTTGCCGTCAGTCTCAAGCGTGCGCGAAGAATGCCGATCTTTGAGGCGGTCGTCGAGGATTCCTCGGGACGAATCAAATGCGTCTTCTTCGGTCAGGGATATCTCAAGGAATCGTTCAAGGTTGGCCGACGAGTGATCCTCTACGGAGCGCCGGAGTGGGATCGCTATGGCGGGGGACTGGCACTGCATTCACCCGACTCAGAGATCCTTGACGACCCTGAAGGCGCGTCGGACGCCGTTGCTGGCCCCGCCGTAGACGAGGCCGTCCACATGGGCCGCATCGTCCCGGTCTATGAGAAGCGCGCGACTCTGCTGCCGAAGATCTGGCGGCGGATCCTCACCGGCCTGGTTCGTTCGCTGCCGGAGGGCTTTGGACTTCCGGATCCGCTGCCGCCCGAATTGAGAATGGAGCTGGGCGTCGCGTGCTTGAGGGAAGCCCTCATTGCGGTCCACGATCCGTCGCCTGACGACGACATCGCAGCCCTCAACGGCTCCCGGTCGAAGGGTCATCTCCGGCTGATTCTTGAAGAGTTCTTCATGTTCGCGATCGGCCTGTCCGCGCGAAGAATGGACCGAAGACCGGGCGTGGTGATCAAGGCGAACGAAGCTGCGCGCGAAGCCGCCAAGCGCGTGCTCCCTTTCCCCTTGACCGGCGCTCAGAAGCGCGTGCTGAAAGAGATTGCCGCGGACCTCGAATCGGGCCACGAGATGAGTCGCTTGCTTCAGGGTGACGTTGGCGCTGGCAAGACGATGGTTGCGATTCTCGCCATGCTGTTGCCGGTGGCGTCGGGGAAGCAAGCCGTCATGGTCGCGCCGACCGAAGTTCTGGCGGACCAGCACTTCCTGACCCTGTCGCGCCTCCTTTCTCCCATCGGATTGCGCGTCCGTCGCCTGTCGGGCAAGGTGAAGTCGAAAGAGCGGCGGGAAGCGCTCGAAGCGATTGCGTCGGGCGACGCTCAGATCGTTGTCGGCACGCACGCCCTCTTCGAACCGAGCGTGGTGTTCAAGTCGCTGGCTCTCGCCATCGTGGACGAGCAGCATCGCTTCGGGGTCTTGCAACGCGACGAGTTACGGCGTAAGGGCGAAGGCGTGCACGCGCTGGTCATGACCGCCACCCCGATTCCGCGCACCCTTGCCCTATCCTTCCACGGTGATCTGGATACGTCGGTGCTCGATGAGAAGCCGCCTGGCCGACAGCCCATCCGGACCACCCATCGCTTCGACGCTCAGAGGACCCGGATTGTCCACGCAGCGCGCCGGCACCTTGCTGAGGGGCGGCAGGTGTATGTCGTCTGCCCACTGGTCGAAGAGTCGGAGAAGCTTGCGGACGTTCGCGCCGTGACGCAACTCGTCGAAGAATGGACGGCCTGGCTGCCCGGCGTTCGCATCGCAGCGCTCCATGGTCGCCTGCCGAGCGACGAAAAGGCGGCCGTGATGGAATCGTTCACGCGGGCCGAAACGCAGGTTCTGGTGAGCACCACTGTCATTGAGGTGGGCGTCGACGTGCCTAACGCGACCTTGATGGTGATTGAACAGGCTGAGCGCTTCGGGATCGCTCAGCTTCACCAGCTGCGCGGTCGAGTCGGACGCGGACGTCATGCGTCTGAATGCATCCTCGTCACGCGCGCCTATCCATCTGACCAGGCCAAGCAACGCATCGATGCGATTGTCGCGAGCGAAGACGGATTCTTCCTCGCGGAGAGGGATCTCGATATCCGTGGACCGGGCGAGTTCTTCGGCACCCGCCAGTCGGGCCGCGGGATGTTTCAGGCAGGAGATCCCGTGCGCGACCGCGAGCTTCTGCTCCGCGCGAAAGAGGTCGCGGATAGGTGGTGGAA
>JBDSLN010000300.1:0-9531 GCA_039916365.1 Vicinamibacteria bacterium | reverse complement strand
TAGCGGTTGGCGAAGCTCGATCCGATGACGAGGTTTGCGTCGCCGCCGGGTAGCGTGCCCACGAGGGTGGTGCCGATGAGCCCGAGCGTGGTGGCCGACTCAATGTCCGCCGGCAGACCGGTGGTTGCACCGCTCGGTTCGGCGGTGCGCATGAACTCGATGAACTGTTCCTTCTCGCGAAGTTCATTCAAGAGCCCGTTGAAAGCCTTGGCGAGCGCTCCCACCTCGTCGGTGCTGTGAATGGGAATGGCGCCCGCGAAACTGCCGTCGCGCGCTTTGTGGACGCGGTCGACCAGAAGGGAGATGGGGTTCGTGATGCGACGCGCGATCACCCACGCGCCCACCAGACCAAGAACAGTCATCAGACCGCCCACGATGAACAACGAGTTTCGGAAGCTGACGAAGGGTTTCATTTCCTTCGCGTAGCTCGCGAGGACGATCAGCGAGCCGACCGGGGTGTGAGCGGCGTTATCGAGCGAGTAGGAGATAGCGCGGTACTTATCGCCTGCAACCGTCAGGTCAAACGCCTCGTTAGGTTTGGCGGGTCCGTTCGCCTTCAGCGCCGCGAACAGCGCCGGTTCGAGCGGGCCAAGCGAAGAAGCGGACAGCGTCTGTCCGGCGCCTGTGACGAAGCCGATCTCGGCCCCGGTAATGCTCGAGAGCGACTTCGCGACCGCGCCGTCGAGCGCGTATCCAGCGAGGAGGACGCCCTGCTGATTCTCAAGGGTTGACATCGGCGTGGAGACGGCGTGGAAGATCCGATCACCTTCCTGCCAGAGACCGGCGGCGGCTTCGCCACGAACGCTCATTCCGACCACCGGGTCCTTCGAAAGGTCCGCTCCGTGCTCGGTCGGCCGGTCGGAACGGGCGAGGACCAATCCGGCTGGGTCCGTCGCCATGAAGAAGTCGGCGCCCAGATCCTGGCCGCGCTCCATCAGAGTGTCCGCGATGGTCACCGCGTCGCGCTGTTCGATGAGAGCCTTGAAGAACGGATCGTTGCCCAGGGTCTGCACGGCGAGCTTGAGCTTGGCCAGACGGTCCGTCTGGAAGGCATTCCAGATCCCGCGTGAGCTCGTCAGACGTTCATTGAGGTTCGCCTGGGCGAGCGCATTCGCTTGCACCGTGGTGAAGGCCAGCGTCGCAGCGACGATGCCCACGGTCAGGAGCGCGGTGAACAGAAGAATCTTTTTGGTAAGTCCCATTTGGTCTTTAGATGGGTTTGGTGAAGTCGAGGTTTCAGCCCGGGCGGTTCACGCGGTCTCCGCGCGACGCCCCGCCTCAGTACGCCTCGCGCCCGTATTCCTTCCCGAACTTGTTCTTGTGCGGAACTCGCTTGTATGACGCCGCATCCAGCATCAGGGAAAGAGTGGCCTCTCCCGTCGCTTGAACCTTCACCGTGACCGGCGCGCCTTCGCCGGAGCGCTCGTGGAACGCCACGACCTTGTACTCGCCGGCCGGAACGGCTTCGATCCGGAAGCCGCCTTCTTTGGTGGCCTGGGCGAAGTAGGGATTGTCCCGGACGACCACCAAGGCACTCATCTGCGGATGGATGTTGCAATAGAGGGTATAAACGCCAGGTTTGTCGAACGTGCGCAGGCCGCTCTTGGGGCGCTTGTAGAGACCCAGGTCGAACCCTTCGGCCGAAATCGAAAAGACGTTGTGAAGAATCGGATCTTCGTTCGGGAACTCAACGGTCGTACCGGTGCCGATCGCCAGGACATGAGGCGTGAAAGCCTTGCTCTTCATGGTGACGACTACTTTGGTGGGCTTCGCCTTCGCGCGAGCCGAGTCGATGTACACGACCACATCAGACAGATCCGTCGCCTTCTTGCCGCCCTTTTCCATGAGCTGAACTTTGCCTACGATGTCGCCGGCCAGAACGGAGGGGCCGAGGAGGGAAGCGCAGAGGAGAAGACCGATTTGCCGGACGGAGCCGGCGCGCGAAAGGAAAGACATGAGCCCACCCTGAGTCAGAGAAAGAAGGCCGCGCAAGACAGCGGCCCGCACAAGCGGAATCAGCTTAGCACCGTCATTTGAGGTCATGTCGAACCGACCCGGCCCGAGGAAGCGCTCTTATAATCCGCTCCCTTGATCTCAATAGCTCTTCTCGCCGCGGCGTCTGTGGACGCGGCCATCCTCGTCCAGAACAGCGCCACCCTCCAGGCACTTGGCCCCCACCCCTTTGGTTCGCCGCGCAATCAGGCCGCGGCACAGTTCGTGGCGGCGAAGCTCAAGGACGCCGGGCTCACTCAGACCGTGGTCGAGGACTTTGTGTTCGATGGGGCGCCGGGAACCAACGTCTATGCGAGCCTTCAGGGACGCACCGATCGTCTCCTGATCCTCGCGACCCACCACGACACCAGCAAGTCCCGCGACGATGTGAGCGGCCGTTCTCGGAGCCTCGCCCTGTTGATCGAAGTGGCGCGGCAAGCGGCAGCCCTTCGCCCGCAGAAAACCTGGATCCTCGCTTCGTTCGACGGCGGTGACTCGAAGGGCGAGGGCCTCGCCTCCTACCTCGACAGCCTTGGCAAGAGTCGAAGCCAGGTGGACGGAATGATCGTGGTCGACGTGACCTCACCCGCCGGAACGGAGGCCGTACCCACCTTCATCGCCCCCGCCTGCTCGAACAGTTCGTCGCCCGGGGAGCGGGAGATGGCAGGCTATGACACGTTGAGCGCGGCGCTCCGCGGTCCGGCCAGGTCGATGGACCTGGTGTTCGACGACCCCGGCATCAGCATCGTCACCCAGCCGTTCATCCGCGCGTTCAAGGTGGACTGCGATCCCACCGCGGCCCGCGCGCTCGGCACAGGTATCGGGGTGGTCCAGATCGGAGACGAGTCGTACTCTCGGCGTTTCATCTCAGGCGGGACCACCGCTGCGAAGCGCGAGACTCTCACGCGAGACACCGATGCCGCGCGCGTGGGCGAGCTTGCGCTCGCCATTCTTCAAGGTCTCGACGCCTCGGTTCCCGCGTCACCGCAGTCCGACTCCTGGATGGTGGCCGGCCGAACCGTGTTGCCCGGGTGGCTGATTTTCCTGGTCGGGCTTATCGCCTTGATTCCCGGCCTGGTCGTCCTCCGAGCCCAGACGATGGCCCTTGGTTTCCGCGTCACGTATTCGCTGATCTTCGGAGTTGTCCTTTACTCGGAGCCGGAAGTGGCGATCTTCGTCGGGTTGCTGCCGAGTCTCTTCCCGCCGGGCTCCTCAAAGAAACTTCTCACGCTGACCTTCGTGCCTCTGGCATTGCTGGTCTTCGCGGGCCTCTTCGGACTTGCTCGAAATCAGGTGACAGGCTCGTGGCTTTCGATCTGGGATTGGGCCGGCTTGATCCTCGCCTTCGCGCTGCTCTACGCGACGCCAGGCGGGTCTAAGCCGGGCCGCAGGGCCCAGGCAAAAGCCAAAAGAGGCAAGCGCTAAAAATTACGCCGCTTCGGGACGGAATCGGGGCGTAACCCGGGTCGCGCCGAGTGCGTGGCGCTCAACCTTGTGAAGCGAGCAGCGTGTCGTAGATGTCTTCCATCTTTCGTACGCAGGCCTGGATGTCGTAACGGGCGGAGGCTCGCTTCGCTTCGGTCGCGAGATGGTCGCGCAAAGCGGAATCGCCCAGCGCGCGCTTCAGCGCCAATCCGAGCGCGCTCGGATCCCCGGGCGGCACGAGAAGACCCGTCTCACTTTCCGCGAGGACTTCGCGACAGCCATCCACCGCGGTCGAAACAATTGCCTTGCCCGCAGCCATCGCCTCGAACAAGACGAGCGGTGTGCCTTCGTAGTTCGAGGAAATGCAGAAGACGTCGGTGGCCGCGAGGAGGGCCGGCACATCGGTGCGATGGCCGGCAAAGGTGATGGAAGCGGCGATACCGAGCGCATTGGCTTGCGCGCGCAGCGCGTCGAGCAGATCGCCATCTCCCGCAATCAGAAAACGCGCGTCCGGAAAATGCCGCACCACATCCGGCGCGGCCGCAATCAAAGTCGCATGGCCCTTCTGGGCATTCAGTCGACCAATGGTCGTGATCACGGGCGCATCCGCTTTGATGCCGAGTTCCGCGCGCACGCGATCTCCCGCCGAGCGCGGCTGCGGCGCGAACTGGTCGAGCGGCGCGCCATTGAAGACGACCTCGATCCGCTCCTTCGGCACGAAGCGGTCTCGCGCCATGAAATCCGCGGTGGATTGACTGACCGCGATCCCGCGGGAGGTCCAGCCGGAAAGGACAAAGTCCGGAATCCGCTGGTACGACGGCATTCTGGGGTCCGCGAAATGCTCATGGAGAACCAGCGGAATGCCCGCGCGACGGGCCGCGATCCGGCCAAAGTTCGACGCCGCGTATCCGTGAACGTGCAGGATGCGCGCCTTCGTCCGCTTGATCTCGCGGCCGATATCGAGGATCAGTCGCGGATCGAACGCCGTGCGACCCAGCATCCGCAAGGAGATCCCTTCCTCGCGCAGCGCTTTCGTCGCTTCGTCTTCCTGCTTGAGTCCAGACAGATGCGGAACGTAGCGGGCGGGGTCGTAGCGCGGGAACCACCACGCGAAGAGGCGGGACACTCCGTGGATGCTCGATCCGGAAACGCCGAACTTGTCGCACACATGAAGAACGGAATGAGCCATCGAGGGGCAACGTTAGAGGGGCCGCGTCCCTCAGGGCAACCTTCGGCCGGCGCCGACTTTCGCGGACACGCTCAATGGGCTTACGATTCAACCGTCGAAAGGCCAACCATGCGCAGGATGATTTCCGTGATGTTGCTCGTTCTGGCCGCCGCCGGGGCGCGGGCCGAAGACTGTTCGACCCTGGGCAAGAACGAGTTCGTCTACAACTCTCTTCAAGACTGGTATTACTGGTACCGGACTCTTCCCAAGGCCAGTATCGCGACCTACGCGAGTCCCGAAGCGCTGCTCGACGTGGTGCGCTATCGGCCGCTCGACAAGACCTTCAGCTATATCTCGAGCGCCGCGTCGAGCAGCGCCTTCTACGGCGAGTCGCAATACCTTGGCTTTGGCTTCTCGATGAAATTCACGGTGGGCTACGAGCTGCGCGTGACCGAGGTTTATCCGTCCTCTCCCGCGGCCGAGGCAGGGTTCGACCGAGGCAGCGAAATCGTGGCGCTGAACGGCAAGTCCGTCCAGAAGACTTACGAAGACGGCGAATGGGGCACGATCTGGGGCGGCGAGGAAGCGGGCTATGCCGTCACCGTGTCGTTTAAAACCGCGGCCGGTGAACTCAGGTCCAATCGGATCGCGAAGCGCGTGGTGACGATTCCGACCGTCCCGCTCGTCAGAGTGGTCGACGCGGGGGGCAGGAAGACGGGCTATCTCGTTTTCAAGAACTTCGTCGAGCCCTCGTACGCGGCCCTGGATGCGGCATTTGCTCAGTTGCGCAACGCAGGTGCTACCGAACTGGTCCTCGACCTGCGCTACAACGGTGGCGGACTGATCGCGGTGGCTCAGTATCTTGGCGGACTCATCGGTGGCGATCGAACATCGGGCGAAGTCTTCGCCCAATACGTCCACAACGACAAGCAATCGGCGCGCAACAATTCCATCCGCTTCACCCGGCCGGCGGCGGCGTTCCCGTTGAGCCGTCTCGTGGTGATCACCACGCGCTCTTCAGCGTCCGCGAGCGAACTCATCATCAACGCACTGAGGCCGTACATGCCGGTCACCGTGGTGGGCGACAACTCTTACGGCAAGCCAGTCGGACAGTACGGCTTTCGCGTCTGCGACAAGATGCTCTGGCCGGTAAGCTTCAGTGTTCAGAACTCGCGCGGTCAGAGCGACTACTACGACGGCTTCGTTCCGGACTGTCGCGCCGCAGATGATCTGGGCCGTGCCCTGGGCGATGCGAAAGAGGCGTCACTGGCCACCGCACTCAACTTCATCGCTACGGGATCCTGTCCCGCCAGCGCCGTATCGGGAGTCCGATCCGCCTCGGTCGACGGGAAGGCCGGGCCCATCGCCAGAGCGCACGTCGAGGACGGCTGGCAGGCCCTCCGCGTCGCCTACTGAGAGGGAGCGGAGGCTCCGGCCAGGATCGGGCCACACTCGTACGCACGTATCTCGCTGATCGCCCAGACATCTTTGCGAGCGCCCCTCTGCTCGATATGGATCACACTCGATTCCTGCGGCTCGAAAACGAGGGCCGCGCCACGCGGTCGTCCGAACTTGATCTGATCGTCTCGACCGGGACGCCCGTTCGCGGTGTGAACCTCGCGCAGCTCGGAACCATCGGGGCCGGCCAGTTTCAATGCCAGCTCTGGCTCATGATCCTCGGACGGAAGGGGCATCTCCAGATCCACGCGGCAGAAACGATGAGGCTGGTCGAAGCGCAGCTCAATCCACTCCGTCCCGTTCATCGGCTCATGGGTCGACCACACCGTGGAGAGACGGCTGTCGGTGAGATCCCGCGCATCGGCTTCCCGTGACGCGGTCACCCTCGCAGGCACCACCGCGATCGAACGAACGCGATCGGAGGGGATCAGGAGCGAGAGGACACGCAAACCACGTCCGCCTAGCGCTTCGTACGCGAGCGAGTAGCCGGAGAACAGAGATCCTGCGGTGGATCGGTCCGCGTCCACGATCACCAGATCCGCGTGGGGCATGAGCAGTTTTAACTCGGACCGCGAGGGATCTTCAGGAGTCAAGAACTCGAAACGCGATCGATCGACACCCAAGGTCGCTCCCGCACGAGCGCCCGAAGCCGCGTCCCGTCGAGTTTCGAGAATCACCGCACCATCCTTCATGTGGGCATCAATCCAGTCTTTCGCGCGATCGGGCGCCGAGGGAATGATCTGCATACGGGTCGCGTCCAAGGAGGTTCGGAGCGGAAACAAGAGACTGAGAGCAACCACGAGCATCGCGGCGACACGTGACCTCGCGGCAAGACGCGCGATGCCGATTCCAAAAAACACGCAAAGTCCGCCGGTCACTTGCAGCATGTGACGAGGAAAGGCGATTGAGGCGAGAGAGAAGACGCTCAACGTCAATGCAAAGTGAACGAGCCACGGCAACCCAAGAGTCAAGAAGCGCGCCCGCCCGAGAGCAACAAAACCCGCCACCACCGCGCCCAAACCGAGCGGGCCGCCAAACGCGAAAGCAGCTCCGCCGTAGGCGAGAACGTTGCGCCAGAGACCCACCAACGTGAATCCCTGGAAGTACACATCGAGTTCGGACCGTCCTCCGAAATACGCGTCGGTGTGAACGAGCGCATACGGTGTCGCCACGAGGACGACCAACCCCGTCAAGAAGCTGGCGCCAACGAGCCATGCGAGCCGCCCTCTTCGGACGACCGCCGATACAAGGGTCCCGCTCAGGAACAGCAGCCCCGAAAACTTGATCGCGGTCGCAAGTCCCGCAAGCACGCCCGACTGAGCAAACTCCCAACCGCCCCATCGTTCCTTCGAATACAGGAGGAGGCCCAGGAGGCCCAGCGTTTCAAGACATAGGTCCGGGCGAACTTCGTGCGCGACCGAGGTACTCAGAGGGAAGACCGCGAGCGCCAGGGCCGCCGCACCCGCGGCCCACGGACCCGCGAGCAGGCGAGCCACCACCCCCGCGATCCAGACGTTGAAACTGGCGATGGTGGCCACCAACACGCGGCAGGCGAGATAGGCCTCGGGCCCATGACGGCGCGATTCACCCAAAAGATCGACTACCGGCGCCAGGAGATAGAAGAACAGTCCCGGGTAGTAGTAGTAACGATGGTCGAGATCGCCTGCGTCCAGCATGGCGTTGACGCTCTCGACGTAAGCCTGCTCATCCGCGTGAGGCACGTGCTGCAAACCCCAGCCGATTCCGAAGAATCGAAGGGCTGTGCCGAGAGCCACGGCGAGGAAGACCACCATCGAGCCCTTTGGCAGGCCGTGCCGCAAGTCCTTCATCGCTCGCGACAAGATATAGCATTCGCGAACAGCCGTCCCCATGATGGGCGCGGCGCCAGGACTCATAAGGAAACCCGCCATGAAACGCACACTCGCTGTTGTTGCCCTCGTAGGTCTCGGCGCGCTCGCCTCCGCCCATCCGCACTTCAACAAGACAATCACCGCCGACCTGCCCGGCTCTGTCCAGGCGGTGATCACATACAACACGACGCCCGCGAACGAGACTCGCGCCACCGACGCGCCGGTCGGACTCTTCACCACGCCGCGTGGACCGAAACTGAAGCTCTCCGCCGACCTCAAGGCGGGAGAGAAGGTGGTGCTCGCCGCGGGCGAATACACAATCGGCGTCATCAAGATCAGCGCGACCGACTGGACGATGGCGCTTTATCCCGGGGCCATCGCCCGTGGCACGACCGCGGATCCCACGAAGGTCATCAAACTCGACTCGATCTTCGATCCCAAGGTCGCGGCCGCCGACCACATGCTGATCGACATCACGCCCGGCCACGGCAAGTTCGAGGGCAAGGCGGTGCTGACGCTGCACTTCGGCACGCTGTTCCTGTCGGGCTTGCTCGGGTAAGAGAGCGACCCCGCCCTCGAACCGCCGGCTGGGGCGCCTCTCAGCCGGCTTTCTTTTTCAGGCGTAGGCCGCGAGCGTCGCGGCGACCATCGCATCGCTGGTCAGATGGCGCAGGAATCGAGCGCGACCGGCGAGGCCATACTGCCGAAGCATGGCCTCGGACCTGAGCGTTTCAAGCAACGCATCGGCGAGCGCGGAGGGATCGCGCGTCGCGACCAGGCGCCCGGTCTGTCCGTCGACGACCGCATCGGGAATTCCGCCGGCGCGCGTCGCCACCACGGGTCTGGAGAAGCACATCGCATCCAGGATGGAGGTGCCGAGGCCTTCGAGATGCGACGACAGACAGAAGATGTCGAAGACCGGAATCAAGGCGTCCAGGTCGGGGCGAAATCCCGCAAAGACGATCTGCGCTCCGATGCTCAGCGAGCTTGCGAGGTCCATCAACGAAGCCTTCAACGGCCCATCACCACAGATGACGAAATGACAGGTCGGCCGTACCTTCAGGACCAGAGCCGCCGCGCGGATCAGGGTCGCGTGATCCTTGTGATCCACAAGTTGAGCCACGTTGCCGACGACGGGAGCGCCACCTGGGATACCGAGTGCGGCGAACAGCGCGCGACCGCCCGGAATCGGCGGCCGATCGTTCACACCTTCGTGAACCAGCAACACCTTCTCGGATGGCAGACCGCCATGAATCAGCACATCGCACACCGCGTTGCTGACGGCCAGGACTTTGTCCATGCGTCGGTACTTGAAACGCGACGTGGCCTTGAGCGGGAAATCGACGCGACGACTCGCGATCATTCGGGGACGCGGCTTCATCCCGCGGACCGCGAGGATCGCGGCCATCAGACCGTGCGATTCGTGGATATGGATGACGTCGGGAGAAAACGTCCGCAGGGCCGCACGCACACCGCCGAGCGTCTTCAGGGAAAAGTCGCCCCGACCCACCGATCGCTCAGGCACGGACAGACCGGCCGCACGACCCCGAACGGCGAGCTGTCCATGGGTGTTCGAGAAGATTTCCACCTGATGTCCAAGCACCTTCTGGCCGACGGCGGTCAGTACAATCTGGTTCT
>JBDSLN010000299.1:0-9191 GCA_039916365.1 Vicinamibacteria bacterium | reverse complement strand
AGAGCAGAGCCAAGGTGGAAGCGGCGCATCGGGATTCCCTTTCTGAAGAACGTCTAACCGCTGATCGTACCGTGTGGCAAGGCCCGCCACTTATGATCCGCGCAATGAAAATCCGTATTGCCCACAGCCCCGACAGCGATGACGCGTTCATGTTTTACGGCCTCGCCAAGGGAAAGCTGGATACCGGTGGGCTCGAGGTCTCGCACGTTCTCAAGGACATCGAGAGCCTGAACCACGACGCCATGAGCGGCACGTACGAAGTGACCGCGTGCTCTTTCCACGCTTATCCGTACATCGCGGATAAGTACGCGCTGATGCCGTGCGGCGGAAGCATCGGCGATGGGTACGGCCCCATCCTCGTGGCAAAGCAGGACTCCAAGGTGCCCACCAACGCCAAGGGCAAGGATCTCGGCCGGGTGGCGATTCCGGGCACGATGACGTCCGCGTATCTCGCGCTGCGTCTGTACTCGAACGATGTCGATACGTATGTCGTTCCTTTCGACAAAGTCTTCGATGAGATTCGAGAAGGGCGGGCGGACTCGGGCCTGGTGATTCACGAGGGCCAGCTGACGTATGGCGGCGACGGTCTGCGCAAGGTGGTTGATCTGGGCGAGTGGTGGCTTCAGGAGACAGGTCTTCCGCTTCCCCTCGGCGGCAACGCGGTTCGTCGCGACCTGGGACCCGACATGATGAAGCAGCTGACGCGGCTGGTGCGCGATACCGTGAAGTACTCGCTGGCGAACCGGGAAGCGGCGCTCGAATACGCCATGTCGTTCGCCCGCGGCATGCAGACCGGCGTGGCTGATCGCTTCGTGGGCATGTGGGTCAACGACCTCACCATCGAGACCGGCGAGCGCGGCAAAGAAGCGATCCGCACGTTCTTGAAGCGCGGACGCGACGCCGGCATTATCACCAAAGACTTCAACATCGACTTCGTGGAGGCTTGATCGCGTGACCCTTCTTTCGACGCCGTTCGTTCTCCCGCAGGCTGAGCTGGTTTCGCCCGAAGGAACCGTCGTGCCGGCAACCTCTCTCTACGACGGCGGCCCCACCTTGGTCTTGTTCGGCCACAAGGACTGCAAGACCACGCGCCAGACGATTCCGTACATCGACCGCATCCACAAGGATGGCGGGCGAGCGCGTCTCGTTCTTCAGGACACTCGGGCCGAAGCGGTTGAGGCCCTAGGCAAGCTCGGCGCCACGATTCCGTTTTTCTCCGAAGCCGATCCGTACGCGTTCTCGACGACACTCGGCCTTGTCACCGTGCCCACGCTCCTCTTCATCGAAGCCGACGGAACGGTCTCGCAAACGTCAGAGGCCTTTCGACGCGCGGACATTGAAGCCTTCGCGACCAGGCTGGGCGCGCCCACACCGGTGCTCGAAAACGACACGATGCCCGGCTTCAAGCCTGGTTGAATGCCCAGAGAACCCTCGGTCTGAGGGTGATACGCTTCGGTAAAGACGCTCATGAAAACACTACCGTTCGCGCGCGATCCCGAAATCATGAGCGGCGCGTTGTGTTTTACGGGCACGCGTGTGCAGATCCAAACCCTCTTCGATTACCTCGAAGGAAGTTCGTCTCTGGATGAGTTCTTGGCGGACTTTCCTTCTGTTTCTCGCGCTATGGCGATCTCCGTGATCGAAGCGGCCAAGGGCAGGCTCCTCGCCGATGCGGTTGCTTCTTGATGAGTCCGTTCCAGTCCGTCTAAGACGCTCCCTGACCGCGCACACGGTCAAGACAGCGGTCGCGATGGGTTGGAGTGGCGTAAAAAACGGTGCGTTGCTCGCTCTCGCGGCCAACGAGTTCGACGCGTTCCTAACCGTCGACAAGAACCTGCCACATCAGCAGAACCTCACGACTTTGCCCATCGCTGCGTAATTCTTGAAGCCCGTTCAAACGAACTCCCCTAAGAGCGCGAGATAATCAATCCGTGAGCGATCTTCTCGATATCTTCAAATTCCGGGGCGCCCTTCTCGAAGGACACTTCGTTCTTTCTTCGGGCCTCCATTCCGCTCAGTATCTCCAGTGCGCGCGCGTGCTGATGGATCCAACGATCGCTTCGGAACTGGGAGCCCAACTGGCGGAGAAGCTTCAGGCGAAAGGACTGGCCCCGGCGGTGGTCATCGGGCCGGCCATGGGCGGCGTCGTGATCAGCCATGAAGTGGCGCGGGCGCTCGGTTCGCGCTCGATGTTCACCGAGCGCGAAGGTACGACCATGACGCTGCGCCGAGGTTTTGCTTTGGAGCCGGGCGAGGGCGTGCTGGTGGTTGAAGACGTGGTCACCACCGGTAAGTCGACGCGCGAAGTGTTCGCCGTGATCGAAGCGGCGGGCGCACACGTCGTCGGCGTCGGCTCGCTGGTCGATCGAAGCTCGGGCCAGAACGGTTTCGAGGTTCCCTTCGAATCGCTGCTTCCGATCGCGGTCGAGACGTGGAACGCGTCGGCCTGCCCGCTGTGTGCTTCCGGATCGACAGCGGTAAAGCCTGGATCTCGGCCTGTCTCCTAGTCTTTGGGGGGCCGCGAATTGAGCGAAGACGTCGGACGGCCGGAGTTCAACCAGCGCGTCACACTGTCGTACGACGGTTACGGCTTCGCGGGGTTTCAGGCGCAGGACGCGGACAAAGGTCGCACGGTCCAGGGTGAAGTTGAGGCGGCGCTCCAGCGGCTTCATCAGGACCTCTTCATTCGGATCGAAGGATCGGGTCGCACGGACCAGGGTGTGCATGCGCTCGGTCAGGTGATCTCCTTCCGGGGACCACGGCCCTGGCCAGACGGGGAGCTCGCACGCGCGCTCAACTCCACGTTGCCCAAAGACGTCCGTGCCCTCAGTTCATCCGTCGTCGACGCGAGATTTCACGCGCGTCGATCAGCCGTGTCGAAGCACTATCGCTATGTCCTCGACGTCTGCGACACCCAGCATCCCGTGCGCCGACGCTACGCCGGGCACACCGGCTACAAACTTGATCGCGATGTCGTCGCCGAGATCGCGGCGCTTTTCATCGGTCGCAAGGATTTCGCGTCTCTTCAAAACGCCGGCACCGACGTCAAGACCACGATCCGAACCGTGACGCGATCCGAAGTGACATGGGACGGTTCGACCATGACGTTTGATGTGGAAGCGGACGGTTTTCTGCGTCGCATGGTGCGCGCGATGGTCGGCGGCCTGATTTCCGCGGGCCGGGGCGCGGTCACGGTCGATCAACTCGAAAGAGCCCTCGCCAGTGCGGATCGCAGCCAATGGCCCGCACCCGCAGCGCCTGAAGGTCTGTATCTCGTCGAGGTGAAATACGGGGCGACGCAGTAGGGTCAGAGGTTCGTTTTTTTTGCGAAGCTCCCGCGTTCGCTATAATTTCGCCTTTCCGTTTCCTTTCTCCCGAGGATTCATTGGAACCAGACTCGATCGTCATCACCGGCGCACGTCAGCACAACCTCAAGAACGTCTCCCTCTCGATCCCGAAAAAGAAGTTCGTGGTCTTCACGGGGCCGTCCGGTTCGGGCAAATCCTCGCTCGCGTTCGACACCCTGTACGCCGAGGGCCAGCGCCGCTACATCGAAAGCCTGAACGCGTACGCGCGGCAGTTCCTCGGCCAGATGGACAAGCCGCTGTACGACTCGATCCGCGGTCTTGCGCCCACGATTTCGATCGAGCAGAAGGCGGCGTCCGCCAACCCTCGCTCCACTGTCGGCACGGTCACCGAAATTCACGACTACCTGCGCGTTCTCTTCGCGCGCGTCGGACATCTCTCGTGTCCGAAGTGCGGACGCGACGTGAAGCCGCAGTCGTCCCAGCAGATCGTCGCGGAGATTGCATCGCTCAAGGAAGGTAAGAAGTTTCTCGTCCTCGCGCCGATCGTAGATGGCCGCAAAGGCGAACACCACGACGTCTTCGACACGATCCGCAAGAGCGGTTTCACCCGCGCCCGCGTGGACGGTGCCGTGGTGGCGCTCGAGGACGACATCCGCCTTGACAAGAAGCGCAAGCACTCCATCGAAGCGGTGGTCGATCGCCTGATCGCGAAGCCCGACCTGGATCGCACGCGCCTGGCGGACTCTGTAGAGCAGTCGTTGAAGCTTGGCAAAGGGGTGGTCATCGTTGCGGTAGAGGGGGAGCCCGATCGCGTCATGTCGCAGCAGCGCGCCTGCGCCAACTGCAATCTCTCGTTCCCAGAACCGACGCCTCAGCTCTTCTCCTTCAACTCGCCGATGGGAATGTGCCCCGACTGCTCGGGCCTCGGCACGCGCATGGAGATGGACGCCGATCGTTTGATCCCGAATCCCGATCTGTCGATCAACGAAGGCGCAGTGAAGGCGTGGGGCAAGCTGGACGACGCCACGAGCTGGGGTTCCGACATCGTGCGCGCTCTCTCAAAGGAACGCGGAATCGATCTCAACAAGCCTTGGAAGAGCCTGTCGCCGGCGCACAAGGACGTCCTGCTCTTCGGCACCGGGGTCGATCGCGTCTCCGTGAAGTTCAAAGGCTCGTGGGGCGGCGGTTCGTTCCGCATGCGCTACGAAGGCCTGCTGAAGTCGATGCTGCGCCGGATGAAGGAAACACAGTCGGAGGACATGCGCAACTACTACCAGCGCTTTCTGTCGCAGCGGCCTTGCTCAACCTGCGAAGGCAAGCGAGTGCGCAGCGAAGCCCTCGCGGTCAAGATCGACAACATCACCATCGCGGACTTCACCGCGCTGTCGGTCGGCGACTCGTTCAAGTTCCTCGATGGCCTGAAGCTCAAGGGCGCGGAGGCGACCATCGCAGTCGAGCTTCTGAAGGAAATCAAGAATCGCCTGCGTTTCCTGGTCGATGTCGGCCTCACGTATTTGACGTTGGATCGCGCGGCTCCCTCGCTCTCCGGCGGTGAAGGTCAACGTATTCGCCTCGCCAGCCAGATCGGCAGCGAGCTGACCGGCGTCATCTACGTTCTCGACGAACCATCGATCGGCCTGCATCAGCGCGACAACCGCAAACTGCTCGAAGCTTTGAAACGCCTACGCGACATCGGCAACAGCGTGGTCGTGGTCGAGCACGATCGCGAAGCCATGGAAGAGTGCGACTGGCTCGTCGATTTCGGGCCGGGGGCGGGCCGTCATGGCGGCGAGGTCGTGGCCGAAGGCACGCCGAAGATGATCAAGGCCAATCCCAAGAGCATCACCGGTCAGTATCTGAAGGGCACCCTGTGCATCGAGACCCCGAAGGCGCGTCGGCCCGGCAACGGTCTCGCCATTCAGATCGTGGGCGCTCGCGAGAACAATCTCAAGAACGTCACGGCGTCGTTTCCGCTCGGCAAACTGATCTGTGTCACCGGCGTGTCCGGTGCAGGCAAGAGCACGCTCGTGAATCAGATCCTGTATCCCGCTGCCGCGCGCGCGCTTCACGGCAGCGAAGTAACGGTGGGGGCGCACGACAAGATCACCGGTCTCGAGCATGTCGACAAAGTCATCGACATCGACCAAACGCCCATCGGTCGCACCCCGCGCAGCAATCCGGCCACCTATACAAAAGTGTTCGACATGGTGCGCGAGTTTTTCGCCGAACTCCCGACCGCTAAACAGAACGGCTACACCGCGGGGCGGTTCTCGTTCAATGTGAAGGGCGGCCGCTGTGAGGCGTGCGAGGGCGACGGTGTCAAGAAGGTCGAGATGCACTTCCTTCCCGACGTCTACGTGCCCTGCGAAGTCTGTCTGGGCAAGCGTTTCAACGAGGCGACGCTGACCGTCCAATACAACGGCAAGTCCATCGCCGACGTTCTGGCCATCACGGTTGACGAATCACGCGAGCTGTTCAAGCACCATCCGAAAATCAAGCGCGCTCTCGATACCCTGGCCGATGTCGGCCTCGGCTACATCGCACTCGGCCAGCCCTCGCCCACTCTGTCAGGTGGAGAAGCGCAGCGCGTGAAGTTGTCGCGCGAGCTGTCGAAGCGCTCTACTGGAAAAACGCTCTACATCCTGGACGAGCCGACCACCGGCCTGCACTTCGACGACATCAAGAAACTGCTGGGAGTCGTCAATCGTTTGGTGGACGCGGGCAACACCATGGTGATCATCGAACACAACCTCGACGTCATCAAGACCGCCGACTGGATCATCGAAGTGGGTCCGGAGGGCGGCAACGCCGGTGGAAAGATTCTCGCCACCGGCACACCAGAACAGATCGCGGCCGCGGAGACCACCGCCACGGGCCAGTTCCTGGCCGAGCTGCTTTAGCGGTCCTCACTCCGCGAGGAGTTGCAGGTCGACGTAGGAAAAAATCCCGGTGACAAACGTACTGGTGTGGTCGTCGAATGGCGTACCCCGTTCGTCGCACACGCCCGAGATGGTGACGCGATGGAGCACCCGGGCATCCAGTGTCGCCAACGGTCGCCAGAACAGGATCCGCCCATCGGAGGACGCGTGGAGCACACCTTCAACGTCACGTTCCTTACTGTGCACGCGAACACCGCCCGTCGAGTGCTGGTCTACCGGCCGCGGCGCCGCGACCAGAACCGTCGCATCGCGCGGCACATCGGTCTCACGATCACGCGGCATGACCTTGAGCGTGGGTGAGGCGTCTCGGGGCCGCATGGCCTAGCCCTGCCGATCGATCCAGCGCTTCCCGCGCAGGATCATGATGCGGACGCGGGCTGATCCACCGGTGACCCGCACGCCGGCCATCCAGTCTTTGGTCCTCAGATAGAAGGTGCCCGGCGTTCCAGTGCCGAGCGGTGAGAAAGACACCATGCGCGAGTTGCCGAACCGGATGGGTTCTGGACCCAGCAAGCCGCCATCGGGAGAGGGCGCGCCCGGCAGTACGGCGACAATCACCCCGGACTGGCCGGCGTCGAGAAGGAACGGCCCGGCGATCCGTTGATCAATGCCCGCCTTGATGTCCAACGACAAGACGCCGTTGGCATTGCCATCGATGTAGGTCGAGAACGTGGTCCGACCCTCAGGAGTTTCCTCGAAGCGAATGGCGGTCTGGGTGTTTTTCATGGTCGCGATCGAGCGCGCCTTCATAAACTCGTTCTTGAACTGACGGGCGGCGCCGACCAGCGCCATCTCCTGTCGGTATCCGACGATGTTTGGAAGGGCGACGGAACCCATCAGAAGGATGATCCCCAGGGCGACGAGGAGTTCAAGCATCGAATAGCCCGACATGTCGTTGTGATCGACAGTGATTGTTTTCATGATGGTGTCGCCTCGCGGAGAGACCAAGAAAAGAGGGGTGCGGTTTCATCCGCACCCCTCCTTCCAAGGCCTGGGTCCGCCTACTGCTTCGGCGTCTCCTTGGTGGCCGCGGACGCCGCGCCCACCGAAAGGTAGGTCTGGATCTTGGCGAAGTTCTTTTAGCCGATTCCCTTGACCGCCATCACGTCCTCGACGGACTTGTAGGCGCCGTTCTTCTGGCGGTGATCGACGATTCGGGCCGCGAGTGCTGGACCGATGCCGGGCAGGTCTTCGAGCTGACTGGCGGTCGCAGTGTTGAGGTTGATCTTGCCCACAGGCGCCGATGCAGCGGCGAAAGCGGGACCGGAGGTGAGAACGAACGCCGCGAGAAGAGCGGCTGCGACGAAACGGTTGATCTTGTTGAATTTCATGGTGTGTGTCCTTTTCTTTTGAGGCTCGGACTCGACATTGGCTTGCGGGCCGTCGCCTCGTTGGTGTTGTTTGGTTGTTGGTTGTTGAAGGTGGTGGGGGCCTTGGTCTCTCCCAAGTTGTCCAAAGCCCCCACCGTGAAACGTCA
Source organism: Vicinamibacteria bacterium (assembly GCA_039916365.1). Taxonomy (GTDB): domain Bacteria; phylum Acidobacteriota; class Vicinamibacteria; order Fen-336; family JAGNNV01; genus JAGNNV01. The sequence goes on along the minus strand of JBDSLN010000299.1, from coordinate 1,467 downwards.
TGGCGGTCTGTACTTCACGGCCGATGCCACTCCATGAGTTCCCCGACTAAGCGCCTTGGCCCAAACACCTTGCCGAGGACCCCCCTACGGGAACGGGCTCCGCAAACGGATGCATCACGTCAACGACCTTTGACACACGGTCGTCGGGGGTCCGATGCAAAGAAAGGAGTCGAGAGGCGATGAAGTCTCGGAAGCACCGGTCAAGCGCGGTGGACGCTCTTGCCCCTGGGGTCTTGATGGCCAGAATTCTGGAACCGTGTTCGCATTAATGGGAGCTTGCCCGTAGGCTTGTCGGCAAACGCTGCAACGCGACGTATGGTGCGCGGCTCGGCTAAGCTCGGCTCCCTATTTCACTGCTCCGCCTTTTCGATGGGCGGCTTCCTAATGTCCAACCCGGAATCCCCAAGCAAAAAGACTCCTCTGGAGAACACGGATCCCCTCGTCCGCGCGAAAGCGGCGCGCGAGTGGCCCGTGGACGATCAAACATCCCTGGAGCGGCTCGCCGCGCACGATTCGGATCCGCGCGTCCGCCAGGTCGCGGTGCGGCGTCTGAAGAGCTCCCGGCTGGTTCTTGGCGTTCTCGCAACAGACTCAGATCTCCACGTACGACAGGAAGCGCAGGATCGCCTCTTCAAGGCCTTGCTCTCGAGCGAAGCCGAGGCATCCTCTCTCTTCGCGGAGACGGCGGCCCATCTTTCAGATGAGGAACTGGTTCGGATCGCCAAGGAAGTCCATGGCGACACCAGTGCCAAGGCCGTGACCTTCGTAAAGAGCACTAAGGCGCTGGCGGACCTCGCGAAGACCGCTCGTTCCCATGATGTCCGACTGGCCGCCTTCGCCCGAATCAATGCATCAGACGAAACGATGCTCGCGGACATTGCGCTTCATTCCGAATTCAAGGATTCGGGTCTTGCGGCGGTCGAGAAGATCTCATCCGAGGCAGCGCTCACTCGGGTTGCCGAGCGCGCGCGCCTGAAGCCGGTGGCGCGCGAAGCGTTGTCGCGTCTCGGCCCGGAAGAGTCGCAACCAGAAATGTCGAGCCCCATCGAGGACGCCCACGAGCCCGAAGTTCAAGACGTGGAGGAGGCACCCGTAGCTCCCATCGATCCGGCTGAGGAAGCGCGGCTGCTCGCCGACTTCGACGCCGCGGTTCAGGTGCGCGAGACGCTGCTCGCCAAGGTCGAAGGTTTTCCGACTGCTGACGTGCGCGCCGCGGTGGTCGAAGCGAAGCTCGAATGGGCGGCTTTGCCGCCTCTTTCCGGCGTCCAGGGTCATGAGTTCGCCGAGCGTTTCAGCGCGCTTTGCTCTCGAAAGATCGCAGCGGCGGGCCGAGCCGAGCGCTTCGCCGCCATCTCGCCCACTCTTGACTCGCTGGCCGCTCGCGCCGAGACGCTCGCGGCAGAGGAAGTCATCCGCAACCAGCGTGAGCGTGTTCGCGCTCTTCGCAGCGAATGGGATCAATCCACG
>JBDSLN010000298.1:0-2793 GCA_039916365.1 Vicinamibacteria bacterium | reverse complement strand
GGAATACCGAGCGGTCCGTCAGACTCCTTCTCCACCACCGCTTTGACCTTGGCGAGCGATTCGGGCCACGCTTCCTCAACAAGCTGACGTGAAGGGGCATCGAAACGCAGAAGCCGCGTTCCGCCCTGTTCCGTACGCTCGGCGACGAACAGTTCCTTGACCAGCCCCGCGTGCGTCGCCTCCCGGTGCCAGCGCTCCAGGCGCTCGGCGAACGCGGCACCATCCCGTGCGGTGACTTCCTTGCCATCAACACGCAGTTCAAGAAACGCGCGCGTGAGTTCGCGATCAATGTCCTGAGCGATGGCGTTCGCCTTCTCGGTTGCCTCTTCCCCGAGCTTGCGACGCTCGCCCTCTGCGATCGCTCCCAGCCATCGGTGTTGAACCACGGCGAGCACACAGAGGAGCCCAATGACCGCAAGCAAGGCTGCGCCTTCGATACGGGAGCGAGAGGAACGAAGCGAGAAGGGCGTCTTCATCACCTTCAGTAGGACGGAAATGTAGCACCGCGGTTCGACCGACCCTCGGGAAACACCACGCTTTACAGCTTCTTTACGACGTCGTTACAGCCCTTGACGTCTTTGCCGACGCCCAGCCCGTATCACCTTCCAGACACCGAACCTCCATGAAAGGAATCAGCACCATGCAAAGACGTCAGATTCAGGACATCGCAGCCGCGGCTCTCTTCGCGATCGCTACCGCCGGACTCGTGGGCGCCGAGGGCACCGACGCCAAGGCCATTGCACTTCTCGCCAAACTTCGCGCTTCTCTCGGAGGTGAAACGCGGCTCGCGGCCGTGAAAGGCCTCACCTTCGAGGCAGACATGCGTCGCGTCCTTCCAGGCGAAGGCGGACAGCCTGGCCCCGAGATGTCGGGCGACATCAAGCTCGACCTCGGCGGACCGACGCACTACATGTTCGTCGATTCGTTCTCGCCCATGGCCGGCATGCCCCCCATCTCCATCGGCTCGGCCATCGATGGCGACACCCAGTGGAGCGGTCCCGTTTCCGCTCCCGTGGGCAACATCCAGATCCGCGCGGACGGGGGCGGCGATCCGTCCCGTCTCCGCGCGCGTCTCGAGAAGGACATGACGCGCCTCTCGATCGCCCTCCTCGCGGGCGCCGGGCTTCCGGGCGTTGAGTTCACCTACGGCGGCACTGCGGAATCACCAGAGGGCAAGGCCGATGTGCTCGATGTCAAAGGGCCGGGCGACTTCAAAGGAAAGCTGTTCCTCGATCAGAAGACCGCGCGTCCGATGATGCTCGTGTATCAGGAGATCCCGCGTCGTATGGCGTTGCGTCGCGGCCCCGGCGGCCCGGGTGGTGCGCCTCCTGCTGCGGTCGGAGCGGAAGGTCACGGCGCTCCCGCGGTTGCGGGGGCGGCGGATCCGTCGGCTGCTCCGGAAATGAAGGAAGCGCAGATGTTCCTCTCCGAGTACAAGAACGAAGACGGCATCGCCCTGCCGCACGCCGTCACCATCAAGGTGCAGGACGGTCCGACCGAAGAGTGGACGGTTCAGAAGATCAAGATCAATCCGGTGTTCGGCGCCGATCACTTCAAGAAGCGCTAGGGAACACGCCATGCTCGCCGCTTCCCTGCTGCTCTCTCTCGCTCTCGCTCCGGCGGATGTTCTCATCACCGTGACCGATCCCTCGGGCGCGCGGATTCCCGGCGCGACCGTCACGATCGATCCCGATTCACGAAAGCACGTTTCGGGCATGACAAGCGCTCGGGGAGACGCCTCTCTGAGTGGAGTTGAAAGTGGCGAGCATCGCGTGCGCGTCTCCATCCCCGGGTTCGAAACCTGGGAAGAGAAAGTGAAGGTGCGCGACGGATCAGCCTTGGTGGAAGCGAAGCTTCGCCTCGCGAAACTGAGCGAAGACGTTTCGGTCACGCCGGATGAAAGGGGCGCTGCGTCCACCGGATACAAGACGACGCTGACCGAAGCCGACCTCGCGAACATGCCCGACGATCCGGACGAGCTTGAGGCCGCGTTGCGCGCCATCGCTGGACCGGGCGCATCGATGCGCGTCAACGGATTCTCGGGCGGACGCCTCCCTCCGAAGTCGCAGATCCGTCAGGTGCGCTTTGTCATGAACCCGTACGCCGCCGAGTTTCACGAAGCTCAGCCAATGTTCATCGACATTCAGACCAAGCCCGGCCTGGGTGATTGGACAAGAACGGCGCGCAGCGGCCTCCGCGACGAGTCGCTCAACTCGCGCTCTCCGCTTGCTCCATCTCGCGTGCCGGATTCGTACCGCCGTTTTGGCTTCGATCTGTCCGGGCCGCTTCAGAAGGACAAGACGTCGCTTTCTCTTTCGGCGGAAGGTCGTCTGACCGACACTGCGCGGACGGTCTCCGCCTTGACGTCGTCCGGCCGCGTCTCTCAGCTGGCCGACTCCGGCACCGATCGCATGGATCTCTCGGGCCGCCTCGAACATGCCTGGGCCAAGACCCATACGCTGCGCGCCGAGGTGTCGTCGTTGTCGCGCGATGAGACGGGCCTCGGCGTTGGCGGCGTCGATCTGGCCGAGCGCGGCTACAAGCAGGATCGTCAGGAGACGGTCGCGAACATCACCGACAACGGCGTGATCTTCGGCAAAGTGGCTTCTGAGTTCCGCCTCCAGAGCCGGTTCGAATCCCTCGACTACTCCGCGAACTCGGCCGACCCTTCCGTTCGAGTGATGGGTGCCTTCGGAGCCGGAGGTGCTGGAGTGACCGGTGGAAAGAACTCACATGAGTTGGAGTTGGTCGCGAACTTCGATCGCTTGTTCGGAAAGAAACACGCGACACGCT
>JBDSLN010000297.1:0-3030 GCA_039916365.1 Vicinamibacteria bacterium | reverse complement strand
CGATCTTTGTCGCCCACAGACCAGCTCGCCGTGATTAATTTTCTAAAAGAGCTTTAAGCTCTGGGCTCGCTCACGCGCGGCTCAAGATCATGAGCAAAAACAATGGGCCTTTAAGGCCGAGGAGGTCGTCATCGGACAACTAGCTCAGGTTCCTCTTTTTGATCGGCTCGAACCCGCGATCCTCGACAAACTCGAGTCGCTGGCGCAGCGCCGCCAGTTCCCCGCTTCCATGTCCGTGTTCTTCCAGGACGATCCATCCGATTCGCTCTACGTAGTGTTGTCCGGGTCGGCCAAGATTTTCCAGACATCGGAAGACGGCAAGCAGCGCATCCTCAAAGTGCTGCGGAAAGGCGAGGCATTCGGCGAACTGGCCATGATCGAAGGTCAGCCACGATCGGCTACGGTCGAGACACTCGAGCCGTCGGAAATGCTGATGCTCACCCGTAAAGATTTCCAGACCTTCTGCGACAAGCACCCAACCGTTCTTTGGACGCTGCTGCAGGCCTTCGCGGAACGTCTCCGCCGCATGAACGAAGACGTTCTGGATCTGTCTTTCAAGGATGTGCCCTACCGCGTTCTCCGCGTCATTTCCCAGCTGGTGGAACGGCATGGAACTTCGGGACCGGGCGGGTGGCACATCTCCACACCGCTGTCGGTCAAGGACATTTCTTCGATGGTGGGCTCAAACACCGAAGTCGTCGCCCGACTGCTCGATACCTACGAGACGGACGGACTGGTCCGTCGGGACCGCACGTCATGGACCGTTCCCGATCCCAAGGCGCTCACCCGCGCTCTTGAATACGCGGGCCAATAGGTGAGCCGCGAACAGACGGTCCCACAACAGGGTCTTGCCCGTTTGAGCGTGCGCGCTCGGGTGCGGCTCACGCTTTCGCTGCTCATCCTGATGCTTCGACCGGGCTTCGCGAGCGCTCACGAGCGTTTCGTCAAGCACGACATGAAGCATCCGCTCCAGAACGGCTTCTTCGGACAAGAAGCGGGCCAGTTCCTGGGCATGGATCCCAACATGCTGCGAATCGGCCTGATGGTGTCGACTATTCTCGCCGCATTTCTGTTCATCTGGTTCCTGCGCGAGACGCTCGACGAATTCATTCGCTACAAGGTCCTGACCAAGCTCGGCGGCGCACCGCAGCGCCTGCTGCACAACCTGGCCTGCTACATCATGGACAAACCGGTCCGGTCGAGTTGGTTCTATGCGCTTGGCGAGTGGTCGGTCATCCTGTTTCTGAGAAGTGCGGCACTGGTCCTCATGTTCTCCGCGACGAACGACTCGCTCGTGATGCCTAGCTACCCGCTCGAGCCCAGTTCCGCGGTCTATTTCAAGTTCCTGCAGGTCCTGCTCGCGGTCATGATTCTCACCCAGACCCTGCTTCCCCTCGCGGGCGCCATGGTCATCGGCACGTGGTTTTACCTTTTCCGCTGGGGACCCTTTGTGGCGATCGACGCACTGCCCGTGGTCACGGCCGGTGTGCTCTACGCAATGTCTCCCTGGATGTCGCACAAGCTCGCGATCACCCGCCTGAACGCCGATCAGACCCGTTGGATCCGCATCATTTTTGGCTTCGGCTTTCTGGTGCTCGGCTGGTCGAAAATCTACAACCACGACCTCACCATCGGCGTCGCCGACAACTATCCGAGCATGATGGCCGATCCGATGGTCGGTTTCTTCGCGATGGGCGCCGACCCGGCGATGCGTCGCGAGGCCTGGGTCGTTTCGTTCGCGCTGGCCGAAGTCATGAGCGGATTCATGGTGATGATGGGGGTCTTCACGCGGCTGTGGTCGACCATCATGTGCGTCATGTTCACCAAGCTCATGCTGATCGACTTCGGCTGGGATGAGATTCCCCACATCTATCCGATCGGGTGCGCGCTCGCCATCATTACCTCGAATTATCTTCGTTCGGAATTCAACCCGCTGGAACGCCTTGAGCGGCTGATGCGCAAGGGCTCACCGGTCAAACGCTTCGCCATGATGGGCGGCTTCGCCGTGGGCATCGCATTGCTCGCGGTGATCCCGATGTTGTATCTCCTGACGCTTACTGACCGTTCAATGTTGAAGTAGGGAGGCCAAACTCAATGATCGGCAGAATCAAACTCGCAACCAGCATGCAGGTCCTGGCCATGGCAATCGCCTGGCTGGCCGCGTGCATGGCCATCGACTTCACCTTCAACCGTCACCTGTGGACGGCGAAGGCCGAGGTCCCTCCCAACACATCGCTCGCGCTGCGCATTAATCATCTGTGCTGCACCGGTTGCCTGGACGACGTGAAGAAGGCGCTACAGGCTCTTCCCTGGCTCAAGGACGCCGCGATGAGCATTCGCGACGGCAGCCTCAAGACCCAGGAACAGGCCGAGGTCGCCGGTCCCGCGTCCGACTACGGCGGCTGGCTGGACATCGACGTGAAGGACGTCAGTCAGATCGACTTCGTGGCCATCGACCGCGCTCTGCGCGACGCGGGAATGGTGTCCTCTCAGATGCTGTTCGGTGGCGTCCAGCACTTCCGATTCGAGGCTCAGGTTCGTCATCTTTGCTGTGGGATGTGCAAGGACGCGTGTGAGCGGATGCCCGAACTGGCGAAGACGCGGCAGGCGGGACGCCTGAAGTGGCTCGACAGCGTGGTCGCCGAGCGAGCCTCCGGCAAAGTTACGGTTCATGTGCGCTATCAGGATCTGAAAGATCGGATCGACGCGACTGAGTTGCTCGCGGCCTTCGACGAAGTCGGCCTTCCGCCGTTTTCGCTCAAGATTGTGACCTCCGCCGAGGAACAAGGCGCGATCCCGGGCCTGAAGTAGACAGGGCCGTCCCCCGTTCCCGGGGCGGCCATTTCGCACTCGAAGTCTGCGCGGCGAAAGTATCAGAGCGCGGAGCCGGCCCTCGGGGCACTTCTGTCCACAGGGCGGTCATCAGCGATCGTGCGCGAAGGGACTAGAGTCGCTCTGATGGATCAGTTCAACGCGGTCGGCAGGAGCGTCCAGCGGCCTGACGGCCTGGCCAAGGTCACGGGCCAGGCG
>JBDSLN010000296.1:0-13905 GCA_039916365.1 Vicinamibacteria bacterium | reverse complement strand
CCCTGCCGCAGCTCCTGCTCCCGCTCCGGCACCGGCCTCCGCCGCCTGCTCCCGCCCACGCGCCGGTTGTTGCGGCGCCCGCTCCACCAGCTCCCCCCCCTACCCCATCTCCTGCTGCCCCGGGGGCGCCTCCGGTACCTTCGCCCGATGCCGATTCCGCCGGCAACTTCGTTTCCAAACGGCCCCCGGAAGGCATGCCCGCGGGCGAACTTCGCATGGCGCGCAGTTCACCCGTTGTCCGTAAAATAGCCCTCGAATACGGGGTCGACATCAACGAGGTGCCCGGCACCGGACTTGGCGGGCGTGTCACGCGTGAAGACATTCTGTCCTTCGTTGCGTCCCGCAAAAGCGCCGCCATCAGTCGCGATGCGCCCGCGGTGCCGTATGCGCCACCTGCTCCGGTCGTGGTCACTCCGCCCGCTTCAGCACCTCCAGCTCCTGTCGCCGCGGCGGTAACCGTGGTTCCTCCTCCTGTTTCAGCGATCGTGCCTCCACCCGTTCCCAAGGTCACTCCTCCACCCGTTCCCACGGTCGGCAGTCCGACGCAGCAGATCCCCACACGGGCCGCAACCACCACGGGGCAGACAGAGAAACCCGGTGCGCGCGTTGAACTCGTGCCCATGTCGCCCATCCGCAAGAAGACGTCCGATCACATGGTGATGTCGAAGAAGACATCCGCCCATGTTTCGACCGTGTGGGAAGTCGACATGACGCGCGTGGCCATGCTGCGGACGAAGTACAAGAAGTCCTACGAAGAACGCAGCAACGTGAACCTCACGTACACGCCCTTCATCGTGAAGGCCGCGACAGACTCGCTCAAGGTATTCAAGATCCTCAACGCGAGCGTCGATGGCGATTCGATCGCGTACCACAAGGACATCAACGTGGGCATGGCTGTCGCCCTCGACTGGGGTCTGATCGTTCCCGTGATCCACGGCGCCGACGACAAAAACGTTCTGGGGCTCGCCCGCGTAGTGAATGACTTGGGCGAACGCGCGCGCACCAAGAAGCTGAAGGTCGAAGAGGTTCAGGGCGGCACGTTCACCATCACGAATCCCGGGGTCTTCGGTTCGCTCTTCGGCACGCCGATCATCAACCAGCCGCAGGTCGCGATCCTGGGCGTGGGCACGATCGAAAGGCGTCCGGTCATTCGTGAAGACGCGATCGCCATCCGCACCATGGCGTACTTCTGCCTGACCTTCGACCACCGCATCGTGGATGGTTCGGAAGCCGACAAGTTCATGGCTCATTTCAAGAACGGCCTGCAGAACTTCGACGAATCGGCGCTGTAATTACGACCAACACACGTCCCGTCGTCAACGAATCGAGCGTCGCGAAAGCGGCGCTCGACGTCCGTAGGCTTGGCCGTATTTCATATGCGGATGGTCTGGCGCTCCAGGAAAGGCTCGTCGAGGAGCGCAAACGCGGCGAGATCTCCGATACGCTCCTGCTGCTCGAGCACGATGCCGTAGTGACACTCGGCCGCAATGCGCGTCCCGAGAATCTCCTTTTAAGCGAAGAGCAATTGCGAGAACGCGGCGTTGAGTTATTCGATGTGGGTCGCGGTGGAGACGTGACTTATCACGGGCCTGGTCAGGTCGTCGGCTATCCGATCATCGAGATTCCTCCGCATCGGCGCGACGTGCATCGCTACGTACGCGACCTCGAAGAAGTGATGATCAAGGTCTGCGGCGACTACGGTTTCGTGGGGCGCCGCATCGCGGGCAAAAGCGGCACGTTCGTAAGCGACAACAAGATCGGCGCAATCGGCGTGCGCGTCTCACGCTGGGTCACGTCGCACGGCTTCGCCTTTAATGTGAACACCAACCTCCAAGCCTTCGACGTCATCATTGCGTGCGGTCTGCGCGATCAGGGCGTGACGTCTTTGGCGAAGCTGCTCGGGGCGGACGTCGACCTCACCGAGGTGGAGGAGCGACTCGCCCTGCGCTTCCGCGAAGTCTTCAGATATTAAGCGCCGATCGACAGTAGGTAGGCCCAATTGACGGCGGCCATGATGGCGACGATCGCAGTGAGCACCGCGCGTGCCCGACCGGTCACCTGAACCTCTGTTCTTTTGCCGGTAAGAGCCAGGGAAGTATCGACAAGCGCCCACACCAGAAAGCCGAGGGTGGCCGCCGTGACCATCGGCTGGATCGCGATGGCCCGGGGGAGGTCGAATCGCGAGAGATATCCGAAGGCGCGAGTAGACCCGCATGTCATGCACGCATGGCCGGTCATCGCCTTGAAGGAGCAAAAGGTCACGCCGGCGTGATCGATTCCCGTCAGACGAACGGCCGCACAGCCGATCAGCGCGAGGCCTCCAAACAGCATCGGCCCGGTGACCATGCGGCCATTTTCCAGCGGCACGACGGAGAGCGGCCACATCAGCATGGGCCGTATAGTACGCGGGCTCCTATGGTTGAGATCGACGACAAACTGGTCACCCGGATCGCCACTCTGGCGCACCTTTCCCTCTCCAAGGAAGAGACTCACGCGCTCGCGGGCGATCTTCGGAACATCCTGAAGTATGCCGAGTCTTTGGAAGGCATCGATCTCGAAGACGTGCCGCCCATGAGTCATGCAACCGAAGGCGAACGCTTCCGTCCAGACGTTGCGGTGCATGACCTGACCCGCGAGAATGCTCTCCAGAACGCGCCCGATCAGGAAGGCGGCTTGTTCCGCGTGCCCCAGGTGATCGGCGGATGAGCGGCCTCACTTCCATGGGTATGGCCGAGCTCGCCACGGCGATCAAAAGCCGGACCGTCTCCGCATCCGAAGTGGTCGACGCCCACATCGCGCGCATCATCGAAAAAGATGACAGGATCGGAGCCTTTCTCTCACGCGACGACGAGGCCGCGCGCGCCGAAGCGAGAATCATCGACGAACGCATCGCGAAGGGCGGGGATCCCGGACCGCTCGCCGGCGTCCCGATCGGGATCAAGGACGTGATCCACGCCAAGGGCCTTCCCACTACGTGCGGCTCGAAAATCCTCAAACAGTTCCAGCCCCCCTACGACGCGACGGTGACGGCGAGGCTGCGGAATGCAGGCGCGATCGTTCTGGGCAAGCTCAACATGGATGAATTCGCGATGGGCTCGTCGAACGAGAACAGCGCGTTCAAGCCCGTTCATAATCCCTGGGACACCACTCGCGTTCCCGGCGGATCGTCGGGAGGCTCCGCGGCCGCAGTGTCGGCGGGTTTTGCCGCCATGACGCTCGGTTCGGACACCGGAGGTTCGATCCGTCAGCCCGCATCGTTCTGCGGCGTCGTAGGCTTGAAACCGACGTATGGACGGGTCAGCCGCTACGGCCTTGTCGCTTTCGCTTCCTCGCTCGATCAGATCGGACCTTTGACGCGATCGTGCGAAGACGCGGCCCTCGCCCTCTCCGTGATGGCTGGTCAGGACGCCCACGACGCCACCAGCAGCGGGCGTCCGATAGACGACTATGGCGCGGCCCTGAGGAAGCCTACGAAAGGTCTGCGCGTCGGTCTGCCGCGCGAGTTCCTCCAGATCGGTGGCGACGCGGGTGTGATGGCGGAGTTCGAGAAAACCATCGCAGCGCTGAAGGCGGATGGCGCGGAGATCGTCGATGTCGAACTTCCGAATGCACCGCACGCAATCGCGACCTACTACCTGGTCGCCACCGCCGAGGCCTCGTCCAATCTCGCGCGCTTCGATGGTGTGCGCTACGGCCTACGGTCCGATTCACAGGCCTCGCGCGGCGGGCTCAAGGAGATGTACGGCGAGACGCGAGACGAAGGCTTCGGGCCGGAGGTCAAGCGCCGCATCATCCTCGGTACCTTCGTATTGTCATCGGGGTACTACGATGCGTACTACGTGCGCGCGCAGAAGGTGCGCACACTGATTCGGCGGGATTTCGAGAAGGCGTTCGCTTCGTGCGACGTCATCGCCACGCCGACCTCCCCTTCGACCGCCTTCAAGCTGGGCGAGAAGACGGCCAATCCACTTGAGATGTATCTCGCCGACGTCTTCACCGTTCCGGCGAATCTCGTCGGCATCCCCGGCCTCTCCGTTCCGTGCGGTTTCTCGAACCGACTCCCCGTGGGGCTGCAGTTCGTGGCGCCGATGTTCGCCGAAGGCACATTGTTGCGGGCGGGTCACGCGGTGGAGCGCTTGATCGGCGTGGCCGCGAAGGAACCGGCTCTCTAAGTCCGACGTCAGGCGAGCGTCGGTGGCGCGACGGTCAATCTCTCGCTTAAGCGACCGGTAAGGTCGACGCGGGTGGCGCCGCGTCGCCCGGACCATCGTCTCGCTGGGCGCGGGCTTCAAGAAAACGGCGCGCGATCGCGTAGGCCAGAAGCCCCATCACGGCGCCGAGAATCGTGTTGCCGAGCATGATCGGCCAGAACAATGCGCGCAGTGTCGAACCAAATGAGGCGACCACGTGGCGCCAGTCGCCCGCGAGCAGCGAACCAAGCGCCGCCCAGACGGATGAGTCGGCCTGATCCCAATCGATTCCGTCGAGATCCCTCACATCGACGCCGAGGAGGAGGGATCCGATGAGCGTGCCGAACGCATAGCAAGGCGGCAGGGCCCAGAAGTTGATCCACGCACCGGTCAGAACCGCGACGCGGTTCAGCCGGAACGCGAACGCCACGATGATCGCGAGCGGCGTGTGGAGGCCGAGAAACGGGGAGAAGGCGATGAACACGCCCGTGCCGAAGGCGATCGCGGTCCGGCGCGGAGGGTCTTTAAGGTGAAGAAGTGCCTTGAGTCCCTTGTTCATCGCGCGACCTTCAAGGCTGCTCGGGATCCTGCGGAGGAAGGGGCTTTGAGCAGCAGCGCGCTACGCGAGCGTCTGATCGGGAGCCGTTCGATGAATGGCATTGAAGCCGAAGTGGTCGTAGCCCTGGGACTTCAAGGGCTCGATCCACTCGCCAACCTGAACCGAAACCACCGGAGCGCCGACCACGAACTGGCCGATGACCGTGATGGGAAGGTCCCAAACAAACGCCATATCGCGAACCGCGTCGATATTGTCCGGAGAAACCGCCAGGAGAAGCTGATAGTCCTCGCCGCCGTGAAGAGCGAGCGGAAGCGGGTCACCACCGCGGGCCCGCTCGATCATCGCGACCGCGGGATCCACCGGAACCGCGAGAGGATCGATCAACGCGCCGACGCCGTTTTCATCGCACATACGAATCAGGTCGATCGAGAGCCCGTCGGAGAGATCCATCATGGCGCGAACCATGCCTCCGGTCTCTGACAGCGCGCGCGCGAAAGCGAGCGGCGGCGTGGGATCCAAATGGGCGCGCACGCAGCGTGCAAGAGGCGCTTCAGATGACGGGGTCCAGATGCCGGTGTTGATCACCATTCCATCGTCGGCCAGTCGGACGCCTTCGCGAAGGAGACGGAGGCCTTCGGCGGAAGCTCCGAGCCCTCCGGTGATCACCACGAGATCGCCCACTTGCGCGCCGCGGCGAAGGATGGGGCGATCGCCCACGCCCACCAGAGTCACTGCGACCATGATCGGGCCGGTCGTGGCGCAAAGATTCCCACCGACAATTCCGACGCCTACTTCGGCTGCGCGTTCGATCAGTCCGTCGTAAAGGCTGTCGAAGAAATCCACCGGGCAGGCGGGTGGCAGGCAGAGATTGATGAGCGCGTAGCGCGGCACTCCAGACATCGCTCCGATGTCGGAGAGATTCACCGAAAGGGCCTTGCGACCGAGAAGACGCGCAGGCGTCAGGGCGCGGTCGAAATGAATCCCTTCCACAAGCGTATCGGTGGTGAGCAACGATACGGCGGGCGTCTCGACCAGAGCGCAGTCATCTCCGATACCCACGCGCACTCCCTGGATTTCAGAGATGCGGGACCGTAAGCGCGCAACCAGGGCGCGCTCCCCTACGGAGGAAACGGTTTCGATGCTTTCTTCGGTCAAGAAGCGTGACTCGTCAGGGACTCTACCAGCGTCTTCGCCCCGCGCAGACGGGGGTCCCGGATCACGCGGTGATCGCCATCCCTTGCGCTTGAGAGCCCCGAACTGTTGTCCAGAGGCGGAGGACGGGAAGATGAGACACCACAAGCCCAGTGTATTCTGCCCGCGCACGCCTGCCTTTACAGAAGTTGAAGATGGCCGATCCGATTTTCCTCAGGAAGAGACTCGCTGCGTTCTCCGTGGCGTCCATGATGCTCGGCTTGGGCGGGGCTGATGCGTCTGCCCAGACGAGCGACAACCTGTCGCGCGTGAATCAGGATGAACTCGCTTCCTTCTACGGTCGCATGAACGTGGTCGTCGGCTCAGGCGCGCGGGCTTTTGGTATGGGCGGGGCGTTCCTGGCGAGGGCGGACGACGCAACCGCCGCGTCGTGGAACCCCGCCGGACTCAGCTATCTGCGGCGGACGGAGTTCTCGCTCGTCGGTGTCCACAACGACTTCGTACAGAAGGTTCCGAAGTTCGGTGAAGGACACGTCATCTACACGAAAGATCAGTTGCGCGCGTCCCTCGCGGACTTCGCAGGGTTTGCCTATCCGTTGCGCCTCTGGGGGCGCAGCGGCGCGATTCAGGCGTCCTACCAGCGTAACTTCTCCTTCTCCGGCTCCCGGCGGAGCGAGGACTCGGCCGGACTGAACGGTTTCGCCACGCTGAATCCCCTCCACCCCCAGGCAAGCAGGGTCAATCCCACAGAATTCACCGTCGAGGGCAAGGGCGGCTTCGATACGGTCTCTCTTTCATCCGGATTCGAGGTCTCAACTCAGCTTCGCGTCGGGGTAAGCCTCAACCGCTGGGTTAATGGGTTTTCGCAGACGGTGAATCGCCCCGACGTGAAGTCGGCGGCGTTTCGGGAAATCTCAAGCAACTGGGACCTCTCCGGCAAGAATGTGAACGTTGGTGTGCTGTTCACTCCGATCCCTGACCTGAATTTCGGCGCCGTGCTTAAGACGCCGTTCGTAGCAAATGTGCGACTGAAGAAGTCTCGAATCGATTCGGATGGCTCGATCGACGCCCAAGGCAAGCTGGCGACGCTGACCAATGAAAAGACCGCCAACGTCCAAATCAGGTTTCCGAGGGTTTACGGCTTCGGAACCTCATACCGCATCCGAAACACTGTGACGCTTTCTGCGGACTTCACGCGGACGGACTGGTCCAAGGCCACGATTTCCGACTTCTTTTCGCTCGGACGCAAGAAGAAGGACAACGACCTCTCTGATCGAACGGAATCCGACACCTACACCTCTCTTCCATTCCCGGCCCTTGAGGAGAGTGCAAGGGGCCAGATCGATACAAATCAGCTTCGCTTCGGCGCCGAGTGGGTTCTGCGACTCGGCGCCTCCGGAAGCAAGCTGCTGCCGCTCCGCGCTGGTTTCTTCCGTGACGGCCAGCCGTTCACCGTCCAACTGAAAACGCAAAAAAAACTTCCTCTCGACATCCTTGGACCCGACGATGACCCTCTTCCGATCATTCGCCAGACGTTCTCCGGCGTGACGGCGGGCGTGGGGATCACGGTCGGCGGAGTCTTGCTTGACCTCGCGTATGTGCGCGAGTCCGGTTCGGTCAGGGCGGCGAGCTTCACTCCAGACATCACGGGCCCCGATCCCCAATTTTCCGGCGATCCGGCGAAAACGATCGTCGTCTCCGATGGCATCGGAGTGTGGGATTCGTTCCGAACGATCAAGTACAACCGACTCTTCGCGTCCGTGATGATCCGCTTCGGACCGCGTCGATAGCGGCTGAACTTCACCTAGTTGGGACGGTGACGTCCTCATTGGAGAACGTCTGAAGTGCCCCAACCGGAGCCGGCGGCAGTCGCAAGACTTATTTAAACAATGACTTAAGGCGACCGCCTCAACCGGCATGATCGTTGCTCAGGTGATCTCCAAGTCCCGCAGGAGGCTTCCATGCAGCAACAGCTTCAGATTTCAAACGCGCGACGCATCATCTCCGCTCTGGCTTTGAGCGTGACTGTTTCGGCGCAGGCCGGCGCAGCCTTCCAGACCCAGGACGAACCGAACATTCAGTTTCGTGACGGTCGCTTTCTGGAAACGCAGGGTGGAGTCACCATCCAGCGAGCCGATGAGGTGAGCGCTGACGAAGCGGTCCGCAACATGCCGTTCCTCCAAGGCGATCGCGTCTGGACCGACAATGCCGCACGGGCGGAGATCATCTTCGCCGACGGTGAAGTTCTCTGGATCGCCGAGCGCAGCAAGATCGACTCGCTGGGACGCGGTGGGCGCGAGCAGGATGAGCGCCTCGGCCTTCGTCTGTTTTCTGGATCGTTCGGCGCGCGTGTCCGCTCCGGCGGCCCGGGATTCCTCGTCCAGGCAACCGGCGGAACGATCACGACCACGGGCGCCTCAGCCTTCCGCGTCGATGCGCGGACCGGCGAGACAACCGTGTCGGTGAGCGAAGGCGAGATCCTGGCGGATCTAGGAGGCAAACGCATGACGCTGCGCGCGGGAGAACGTGTCCGCTACGCCGACGGGGGCGTTGATGGCCCATTCCGCTATCCGCGAGCCAACCTCGATGGGTTCGATCGCTGGTGCGAAGAGCGTTCTCGGGAACTGAGTCGCATGGCGGCGCGCACCAACGATCGTCTGCCGGAAGAGCTCGCGACTTATGGCGACGAGCTCGACAGGAATGGCGAATGGGTCTACGACGAGCCCCAGGGATACGTCTACGTCCCGCGAGTTGCCGCCGACTGGTCGCCCTACGCCTACGGCCGATGGGTCTACACGCTCTACGGCTGGACCTGGGTAGCGGACGAACCCTGGGGTTTTGTCACGTCGCACTACGGACGTTGGGGTTACTCGTCACGCGTGGGCTGGCACTGGATGCCGCGGTTGGGCTTCTCCGGCGCCTGGGTCAGTTGGTCGACTCCAGTCGGGAATCGTTGGAGCAACACCATCGGCTGGTGCGCTCTTGCGTTCAACGATCGTCCCATCAGCTCCTTCTCCTCTTCGAGCGGGCGCGCGGCTCTGCGGGGCGACGTCTCCGGCCGCGGCTGGTCTTTCGCCAATCGCTCCGACCTCGGACGCGGCAGTATTCACGCCCGTCGGATAGCCGTTCCAGGCGATGAGGCGGCCCGCGCCGTGGTCTGGAATGGAAGCAGCGCGCCCGACCGCGAGTTCCGCGAGACGCGGCGCGTGTCTTCTGACAGCCGCGGCGTAGCACGCTCGGGCGGAGGCGGGCGCGAAACGGGCGGAGGTCATGATGGCACGGCGCGGATCCTTGTGCGTCCCTCTCCCGGCGACAGCCAGCCAGAACTTCGATCCGACCCGACGACCACGATCCCGACACCCGAGTCGAGGCGCGGACCTGCGATGGGTCAGGATGGCTTCAAGGATGAGCAGGACCGTCGCAACCGGGGGCGGCGCGACAATTCAACACCTGCGGTTTCAGCAGGCGTGTCCAGCAGTTCTGAGGCGTCTCGCGACCGGCCGGTGGATCGCGGCACGGGCTCACGGAGCGCTCCGTCCGCGGATTCCGGCTCACGCGCCACCGACGGTGGAGCCGCTCGCGATCCTCTGTTGAATCGATTCTTCCGCTCAATCACGCGACCAAACGCCGAAGGCGAATCCGCGCGGAGCGGCGACGGTAGCCGTTCGGGTGATGGCAATCGCAACGACGACTCGTCTGTCCGACGACGGGACCCGGCCCCGCGCCAGCCCCAATCGGGCGATAGCGGGGGGGCATCGCCACGAACCCGTGACGATTCTTCGGCCCGTCAGGACGGCGGCAGTCAACCGCGTCCTTCGTCAGGTTCCGAAGGGAGCCGCGGCGGCAGCAGCCGGCCCTCGGGCGGCGAACAGGCCCGGCCTTCTGGCGGCGAGCGATCACGGCCGCGCACGTCGCCTCCGCCGGAGAGCTCCCCTTCGGGCGGTTCGTCCTCGTCCTCCGACGATCGGGGCTCACGCCGCCGTCAGAACTGACGCGAGTGGCCTGAAGGCACAAACGCCGCCCCGCCTTAAAGTAGTCGTCGAATGTCCGACCGTCCGAATCCGTTTCGTTCGCTCCTGAAACGAAACCGCGCACCGTTCTTCATCGCGAGCACCATCGTGCTGGGATCGCTGGTCGGCGCACTGATGGCGATCGGCAGTGACCTTCCTCAGGTTGAACAGCTCGAGGAGCTCAAGCCGAACATCGTGACCCAGGTGTTCGCATCGGATGGATCCGTCCTCGGCGAGTTCGCGATCGAAAAGCGGATCATCGTGAAGTACGAGGACATTCCGGAGGTCCTTCGAAACGCCATCATCGCGACCGAGGACCAGAACTTCTTCAGCCACATCGGGATCAATCTCTGGCGTATCCCGGGCGCTTTGTACGCGAACTTCCGTTCGGGCCGCAAAGGACAGGGTTTCTCGACCCTCACGATGCAGCTCTCGCGGCTTCTCTTCCTGTCTCCGCAAAAGACCTACGAACGGAAGCTGCGTGAAATCCTCCTGGCCCTGGAAATCGAACGTCGATTCACGAAGAAGGAAATTTTCACCCTCTACTGCAACCTGGTGAACTTCGGCCACGGTAACTACGGAGTCGAGGCGGCGAGCCGCTTCTACTTCGGAAAGCCGGCCAAAGAACTGAACCTCGAGCAGGCCGCCCTGATCGCAGGCATCCCGCAGAGTCCTGCCCGGCTATCGCCGCTCGATCACCCCGAAGCGGCCACGCGTCGCCGCAACCACGCTCTCGACCGGATGGTCGCGGAGCACTACATCACGCCCGCGCAGGCCCAGGTAGCGGCGAGCCTTGCCCTCGGGGTGACCGCGCGGCGCTCCCCGCAGTCGATCGCTCCGTACTTCCTGGAGGAAGTGCGCAAGACGCTGGAGCGGGACTATGGATTCACGGGAATTTATCGCTCGGGACTCAAGGTCTACACGACGCTGGATCCAACGCTGCAGTTGGCCGCGAATCATGCAGTCCGCGACGGGATCCTTAAAAACGATCGCACTGCGCGCGGCTTCAAGCCGGTGCGCGAGTCGGCTCTGAAGGATGGCGTGATTCCGGAAGGCTTCACCCTCACGGACTGGCGTCAGCCCATCGAAGTGGGAGACGTCGTGCGGAGCGTGGTCAAGACGGCCGGCAAGGACACCGCCACGTTGGTGGTGGGCGCCACCGCGGGTCATCTGTCGTTGAAGGGCATGGCGTGGACGGGAAAGACGCGCGTCTCGGACGCGGTGAAGGCCGGGGACATTGTCCCGGTCCGCATCGTCAAGTTCGACGGCGTGGGTCAGGCAAGCGCCGAGGTCACGCTCGAGCAGGAACCTGACGCGGAGTCGGCCTTCCTCGCCATGGACACTAGATCAGGCTTCGTCAAGGCGATGGTCGGCGGGTACGACTTCGAACGCAGCAAGTTCAATCGCGCCGTCCAGGCGCACCGCCAGACCGGATCCATCTTTAAGGCAATCGTTTACTCCGCCGCAGTCGAAAGCCTTGGCTGGGGTCCCGAGACGATCATCGTGGACTCGCCGATCAGTTTTAGCTCAGCGGGATCGGCCACCTGGTCGCCGCACAACTACGACATGAAGTTCGAGGGACCGATCACGGTGCAGCATGCGATCGAGGAAAGCCGGAACATCCCTGCCATCAAGACGCTCCAGGCAATCGGCATCGACAAGGGCATTGAATACGCGCGCAAGATGGGGCTTAAGGATCCACTGCCGCCTTATCTGCCCATCGCGATCGGCGCGGGTGAGGCGACGCTCGACGAGCTGGTCGCGGCCTTCGGCACGATCGCGAACGAGGGCCTGCGGATGACGCCCACACTGATCACCCGCATCACGGACAACGAAGGCAACGTCCTTGAAGAGAATCTTCCCGAAGGACACGATGCCCTGCGGTCCGACACTGCGGCGACCATGGCGAACATTCTTCATGGCGTTGTCGAGCGCGGCACGGCGGTGCGAGCGCGCTCCCTCAACCGGCCGCTGTGCGGCAAAACCGGCACCACCGACAACTGGAGCGACACCTGGTTCGTCGGTTTCGAGCGCGACCTGGTCGCGGGCGTCTGGAGCGGGTTCGACGACAAGCGCAAGTCGCTTGGCCGCGGCCAGGACGGAGCGCGGACGTCGCTTCCGATCTTCATGGACTTCTGGAAGGAAGCGGTGAAACAGCTTCCAAACCCGAAGGATCAGAAGTTCCCGCCTCCCATGCCTATTTCGCAGGCGGAGATGGCGGAGGCGCGGACGGTCCAGTAGGCATCACTTCGAAGGCGAGGTCGTCTTCGAAGCGCGCCGACGGTTTGAGCCGAGAGGCGAACTCGGGCAGCCGGTCCTCAATGACCTTGCGCCGATTCGGACCGAAGCCACGCAGATGAAGGACGACGTAACGCACGTTTTGCGTGCGTAATCGGTCCATCGAAGCCTCCGACGGAAAGTCCTTCATCACTTCCCGTGTGTCGCGATAGAGCGGTGGCTCGGTTCCCGCATAGCCGTTGACCAGCGGTTTCCAGTGAAGTGTGGATCGCAGCAGGTAGACGCTGTCGTCGAATTTGGGCCGCTGGAACAGGCCATCATTCGCAAGAATCGGAAGCTCGATAACGGCACCGTCGGCCTGATCCTTCAACCACGCGTAGACGGGAGGGGCTGGATCGGAGCTCGCGATGCAGCGTTCGGCGGCGACCACACTTTGCGGCGCGACCGTTGCTTCAAGGAGCGCCAGACACACGAGGGCGACCCGCCACGCGTTCGCACGGATGCGATCAAGTCCGAACGCGGCGAGCATGGACAAACCCAGTGTCAGAAAAACCGAGGCGCGGGCGGGGACGCGGATCATGCGAAAGGCTTCGATGTCCCGAAGCCACGCGAACGGCCCGGCGAAAAGAGTGGTGCCGAAGAGTCGAACTTCAGGACCAAGGGCGACAAGCCACGCGCAGAGCGCCAAACTCCCGTATGCGATGACGACCCGACGTTGCGAAGAATTTCGACGCAGGGAAACCAGGGCCCAGGCGGCCAGGAGCAGGACCGTGACTCCCTGAAACAAATTCGCCTCAACCACCGATCGCAGATTCTCGGTCGCCCCGCCCCAGACCCGATTGGAGGCTGCGGTCGCAAAGAGACCTTCGACGGGCGCCGAGAAGAAAGCCGTTTCACTCTCGGTACGCTCATAGCCGAGAGGGGCCAAAGCGTCTCGGTGAAGGGCGCGGAGCGGAAGGAGAAACGCGAGTGCCACCGCGAGGCCTACAGGAGCGGTCTTCAAGACGCTCCATCGCTCCATCAACAGGAAGATCGGAATGGGAAGGATGGCTGCGGCTAGAAGCGCCTGATAGCCGCACGCCCAGGCCGACAATCCGAAGAACAGTCCCGCCAGCGCCGCGGAGCGCGCGGAGCCGCTACGGGTCCATCGATGCAGACACAGGAAGTACAGCGGAAGGTACTGGGTCCCGAGCACCGAAAGATGCGCCGGCGAGGAAACGCGATTCGAAGAAAAGGAAAAGAGCGCGCCGGCCGCGAAGGCCGCCAGTGGAGAAAGGCCGACACTCAGTCCCAGCGCACGCACGCCGAGTGCCGACAGAAAGAACGTCAGCAGTCGCACCAGATTCAGAGTGAGAATCGGATCCGCGGTGAAAATACGCAAGGGAAGGGCCATGATCGACGTGCCCACGATGGGCTCATCCAGGAACAGCGTGTAGCGAAGAGGATGAAGCGTATTCGCGTGCGGCAGACTCAACGGGTCACTCAGCAGCGCGTGATTCGTCCAAGCGATGACCCAGGCGAAGTAGGAGGAGTCGCCGGCCTCGATCAGATCCAGTCGCGTGGCCAGCGGCCACGTCATCAGGAGAGTGAGGACTCCGTAGACCCCCGCCGCCGTCGCGTGCGACTTCAGGCTCACTCTTCGCTCGCCGCAACGCCCTTCGACAACTCACCCTTGGCCTTCGCCACGAGCGCAGACTTGATAAACCCGTCCAGATCACCGTCCAGCACGCGGTCCACATCACCCGACTCGTGCTTG
>JBDSLN010000295.1:0-6645 GCA_039916365.1 Vicinamibacteria bacterium | reverse complement strand
TGAGGTTGTTGTCGGAATCACCAAGGCCTCCGTCGATCGAGTAGATGGTCGAGAGGTCGAGACCCTCCTTCGCTCCGCTCGCCCGCCGCGCGATGGGTTGCGGCCTCTCTGCCTTGGCTGCGGTCTTGATGTCGATGCCGGGGCCAGCGGTGGCGGCGCCTGAAGCGAGGGTGACCCGCAACACTTCAACTCCACGGTAGCTCAGCATCGCGGGCGTCTCTGCCTTCGGCACACGCGCGGCGATCTGGGTCAGCGCGGCCCTGGCTTTTGCGAGATCGGCTCCGGTTCCGAGCTTTATGTCGGCCACGATCCGCCTGACCCCCTGCCGGGTCACGATCACGTCATTGATGGCGAGGGAAGTGACAACCACCCCTGATGGCTTGAGCGCGTCTTTCAAGTCGGCGCCGACTTTCTCGAGGGTCGCGCCTTTCACGTCCCAGGCATATGGGAGTCGTGCCGCGAGGTATTCGGCGGCTGCCATGGTCCCGTCGTCGGTCTTCCCGCCGACAAAGACGGCAGGCGCGGCACCCGCTCTGAAGTGAACCCGCCCTTCGCCTTGTCCCAGATCATCGGTCATGGAATCGGCGGCAGCGAGGGAAGCCGCCTTCGCTCCCCCTGAACCCACCACGATCCCCGTCCCCGGGCCGCTCACGTCGCGGCTCACCGGAATATTCATGGCCGTCGTCTCGAGGCCCAGACGAGCCGCGATGTTCGCCGCGGCCACGATGTCCCCGGGTGTGGCGGGCGAGCCCATGACGATCCGGGCGGTTGCGAAATCCGCGAAGGAGTCACCGTTTCGGTCCTCGACGACCGAGCCCATTTTGTAGAAGGTGGAGAGGTCGACGGTTGGGGGCACATCCGCGCTGCTCCCGATCTGGGTCAGGCCCACCAGGGCGAGAGTCAGCGGCCAGGTGATGGAATTCGGGCGAGACATCTTGGGAACCTCTGTTAGGAAGACCGGGGAACGCCTGGCCGGCAAGGGATCATGCCAAGCCGATGTGCGTGATGCGGATATGGCGGAGCGCTCGTTGGAATCGCGCTCCGCCGCTTTGCTAGAAGCTATATCGCAGCGCCAGCTCGATCTGACGGGATGGCGCGTTGATATTCGGAAGCAGGGTGGTGACCTGACCGAAAATCGCCGACTGCAGGTTGTTTGTCGGGATGTTGTAGTTCGTGCGGTTCAGGATGTTGAAGAGCTGGGCCACGATCTCGAACTTATGCTGCCGCAAGCCGGAGGTGATGGTGAACGACTTGGAGAGTCGAGCGTCGATGTTCTTGTACGTTGGGCAGGGAATCGAGGTCACCGCGGCGAGGTTGCGGGACGCACGGAAGGCGTTGACGGCGGTGAGGTCGAGACCGCGACACCCAGCTCCGAGAGTCACGCCCGCCGGCAGGTCCCCCGTGTAGCCGTCACCATTGAGATCGACGGAGGTGGTGGGCGAGAACGAGAGACTCGACCTGAAGTCGCCGATGGCGGAGATCTGGAAAGCGCCGGGCAGCTTCACGATTCCGCTGAAAACGAACCGATGCCGGCGATCGGCCGCGCCATACCGCTCGACCTTGTTGAAGCCGTAGCTGTTGGCAACCTGACTCGAGAAACCTTCATCCTTCGCCTGCGAGAAGGTGTACGAGGCAAGCATCTGGTAGTTATGGCTCATCCGCTTCTCGATCTTGAAGAGCAGCGCCTTGTAGGTGTTGTCGAGGGTGGACTGGGCGTTGGTCACGCGCGCAAACTGGGGATAGGGCTTCACCTTTGTGGTCTGATTCGGGAGGTTCAGATCAACGGTTTCGCGATCGGCCTTCCGGATGGCCATGGTGGCATCCACGGTGACCGCGAGGTTGCGGGTAAGAGTCCGGCTTACTCCCAGGTTGAACTGATGCGCGTACGGACTCTGGAAGTCGTTGGCGTTGGTGTTGATGTTGGGCGCCGCGGTCGATATGAACGACTCGCGGGACCGGCCTTGGAAGGGATCCGGGAAGGAAGGCCGTGTGATCACGATGGCCTTGGCCTGCGGCCAGGTGACTTCGGCGCCATTGAGCAGTGTGCGGACGTTGTCGTAGAAGAGGCCATAGCCGCCGCGGATGCTGGTCTTCCCGTCGTTGTTTGGATCCCAGGCGAAACCGACGCGCGGACCCCAGTTGTTCCGGTCGCCCCGATGGGTGTCTCCGGAGTTGAAGGGTACCGGAATCGGAAACGAACCATCACGCCCAAGCTTTGCCTGGATGCGGGCAAGGAGGTCAGGGAGGTTCTCGTTGTACGACCCGAACTGACGATCGTAGCGCAGGCCGAGGTTGAAGGTGAGGCCGGCTTTGGGCGACCAGTCGTCCTGGATGAACAGGCCCATGACCTTGATGGGCGTCTCGCCGTAAGTCGGCAGCGAGTTGGTGTACTGGGTCGGGAACGTGGTGGGATCGGCCGCGTTATAGGGAACGTCGCGCGGGAACGTCCAGGAGCCGAGAGGAGAACCCAGGTTGTCGAAACGGAAGTTCACAAGTGACCCGTCCGCGCCCACCTTGATCGAGTGCTTGCCCGTCGAGTAGGAAAACTCATCTCGCATCTCGAAACGCTTCTCCGGGCCCATCTGGCTGTTGCCGCAGCCGCCGAGCTGAATGGACGGATAGCTGAAGACGGGCGTGCAGAGCGAGAGCCGGTCCTGACCGAAGTCTCCGGGCTCCCAATCGCCGTTGGAGTAAGGCGGAGCAACTTTGTACTTCGCGAAGGCGTATTGCACCCGGAAGTCGTTGATGGACTTCTGATTCACGACCCAGGTATGGCCGGCCACGGCCGAACTGCGAGGCACCGCGAAATCGAAGCTTGCGGTTGGGTGAGTGCGCCCGCCGGTGGTGATGATGGGCCGATACTCGTTCTCCGCCGACCAGCGGAAGAACGCGGTCTGGCCTTCTTTGATCTGGTGGTCGATCCGGGCGAGGTAGGTCCAGCGCTTCTGCTTCGACTCGTAGGTGCCGTCGAACTGCGGCCAGATACCGAGGGAGTTGACGGTAAGGAACTGCTTCTCCTTCGTTCCCTCGTAGGTGAAGAAGAAGTGGGTCTTGTCCTTCACGATGGGTCCGCCGAAGGAAGCGCCGTACTGGTGGCGCTTGTAGGCGGGCTTCGTGGTTTCGAAGGTGGCTTTCTCGGTGAGGGAGTCGTCGCGGTAGAACTCGAACGCGCCTCCGTGGAATTCGTTGGTGCCGGACTTGGAAACCACGGACACCATGCCGCCGGTGGCGAGGCCGTACTCTGCCTTGTAGTTCGAGGTCGAAACCTTGAACTCGCGGATGGCTTCCATCGCGAAGTTCTGTCGGGGCTCGCCCATCTGCGCCCAGGTGTTGTTGACGCCGTCCACCACGAAGGCGTTCGAGTATTCGCGGGCTCCGCCGCCGACGTTGACGTTGCCGCGATAGAAGAAGCCGCGGATGTTGTCCTGAGACGTGCCCGGGGTGAGCATGGCGAGGTCGATCCAGCGGCGCGAGGCGACGGGCAGGCTCTGGATCTGCTCGTTCGAGACACTGGTCGAGACGGTTGAGATGGTGGTATCGACCAGCGGAGTCTCGGCAATGACGTCAACGCTCTCGGACATCGAGGCGGTCTTCAACGCGAACGGGATGATGGCCGTCTGGTCGATGACCAGAAGGATCTCCCGGCCCTCGCCCTTGAAGCCGGAAAGATGAGTGGTCACGGAGTAGGGACCCGGGGGAAGCGCCGGAAGGCGGTACGCGCCGGTTCCGTCCGTCACCGCGGTACGCACCAGACCGCTCTCTTTGTTCTTTGCGGTGACGGTGACGCCGGGGATCGCGCCGCCGGTTTCATCCTTCGCGACGCCCGTGACCTGGGCGTTTTGGGCGAAGGCGGGAGATCCGAGCGCCACCAAGGCCAAAAGGCCTGCGAGCCGGAAGAGGCGATTCATAGGCAAACTCCTGCAAGTGAAAAGGGGAATGTCCTGCCGCCCACGGACCGATTGGAGCCAAGGTATCCCGTCCCCTGTCCGGCCGTCAAGCCCTTTCTTCACGCGCGTTGCGAGCCCGACACGCCGGGTATGCTGGCTCGATGATTCGATCCACCGCGTTCCTTCTCACTGTCCTTTCGTCGGCGCCTCTGTTCGGCGCGGAGACGAAGGTCCCTTTTGAAGTTCAGGAAGCCACCATCGCGTCGATACACGCCGCGCTGCGCACGGGCCAGATCACCTGCCGGACTCTCGTCGAACAGTACCTACACCGAATCGACATCTACGATAAGAACGGTCCGGCGATCAACGCGATCGTCGTCATCAACCAGGACGCCCTGAAGCAGGCGGACGATCTGGATCGGCGGTTTGCCGCGACCGGTCCGGTTGGCGCCTTGCACTGCATCCCCATGATCGTCAAGGACAACTTCGAGACTGTCGGACTCCAGAGCGCGAACGGTTCCTTGTCCCTGGCCGGTTTCATTTCCGACAAGGATGCGTTCCAGGTGAAGCGCATCAAGGAGGCGGGAGCCATCGTGCTCGCCAAGTCGAACATGGCCGAGTGGGCTTTCACGCCCTATGAAACCGTCAGCTCGATCCTGCCGGGCTACACGAAAAATCCTTATGCGCTCGATCGGGTAACCGCGGGCTCGAGCGGTGGCACCGCGGCGTCGGTCGCCGCGAGCTTTAGCGCAGTGGGTCTCGGCAGCGACACCGGCAATTCGATTCGAGGCCCTTCATCGCACCAAGCACTCGTCGGCATTCGCTCCACCATGGGACTGACCAGCCGGGGCGGCGTGATGCCTCTTTCCTACCTCGCGGACATCGCCGGGCCCATGGCGCGCACGGTCGAAGATGCGGTGACCGTGTTCCAGGTGATCGTCGGGGAGGATCCGCGAGATCCGATGACCGCGGGTGCTAACGCACATCTGCCGCAGAACTACGCGGCCGCGCTTACAAAGGACGGCCTGCGATCGGCCCGCATCGGCGTGTTGCGCCAGGCCTATGAGCGCGAAACCACGGATCCGGAGATCGTGAGCATCTTCATGCGCGCGGTCGAGGATCTACGACACGCGGGTGCGGTAATCGTCGACCCGGCGACGGTTGAGGGTCTCGATCAGATTCGACGCCCGCAAGGCATGGGATCGTGTCGTGGATTCAAGTACGACATCAACGAATACCTCGCGGCGCAAGGTGCGCGCGTTCCAGTGAAGAGCCTCACGGAAATCGTGAAAGGAGGCAGGTTTCACCCGAGCGTCCAGCGCCGCCTGGAGCAGGCCGAGCAAGGGACGGCGAACGGGCCGGACTCGCCGGAGTGTCAGGCCGACACGGCCTACCGTGAACAGCTCCGCGGCGCCGTGATGAAGCTGATGGACACTCAGAAGCTCGATGCCCTCGTCTATCCGACCTGGAGCAATCCGCCACGCCTGATCGGCGACCTGAACACGCCTCACGGCGACAACTCCCAGTTGTTCTCGCCCTCCACGGGCTTCCCCGCCATTCAGGTTCCCATGGGCTATTCGCGAGGCGACCGCCTGCCCGCCGGAATCACGTTCTTTGGGCGCGCCTGGTCGGAGCCGACTTTGATCCGTCTCGCCTATGGGTATGAGCAGGCGACGCATCATCGACGCGCCCCCGCAAGCACTCCGCCCCTGCGTTAGCAAGACCACGCTTCCTTCCGCGCGCACGCCGTCGCAGTTGGGTGCGATCGGAACCATCGGCGTGAGAGCCGCAAGTTCTTCTAGCAGTTCAAGGGCTGCTCGCTCGGTGAGGCTGGGAGCGAAGGGAATGAGGATGGTTCGCGGGGTCTGTTGGACACTCAAGCCCGGTGGCCGTCCAGTGTCACTTCGTCGGCGACGCGCGTTCTTTCTTTTGCTTCTCGACCATGGCCGCGACGTCAGCGAGAAGCATCTTCGCGTCGTAGACGATGCCGTCCTTGATGGTGTATTTCACTCCGCCCTTCCAGTCTTCCTTGTCGGTCTTCGGATTGAGATACAGCGTCCCGTTGCCGTAGAGGGTCTTGAAGTTCTGGAGCGGATTCTCCGGCACGATCACGAGGTCGGCCAGCATGCCGGCACGCACTACGCCGAAGTCGATCGCCTTCTTTTTCGGCTCAGACAACGTCAAAGCACCGTTCATGGTCGCCGACTGGATGACCTCCAGCGGATGGAAGCCCGCCTCCTGCAGCATCTCGAACTCGTTGATGTAACCGAAGCCGTAGGTCTGATAGATGAAGCCGGAGTCGGAGCCAGCGGTGACGCGCCCGCCCATCTTCTTGTAGTCATTGATGAGCTTGAACCAGACCTGATAGAAGTTGCGCCACGCGACTTCATCCTCGGTTGTCCAGTCGTACCAATAGGCGCCGTGGTTTGAACGCGAAGGCGCATAGAAGTCCATGAGCGAGGGTAGGGTGTACTTGTCATGCCAAGGCGCCTGACGGAACTTGAGGAAGTCGCGGCCGGCGGAGTAGATGGTGAACGTGGGATCGAAGGTCGTGCCGAGTTTCAGATGCTCTTCGAGATACGCCTTCCACTCGGGGCTGCCGGGCGGATAGATCTTGTCCCAAAGGCGCGCCACCTGACCGAAGCGCTGATACTCGTCGTTGCTGTTCTGGTCGACCGGATACGGCTGAACCACGTAGTCCTTGAGGAGCGACTCGAAGTGACCATAGTAGTGGGTGACGGTGCCGAGGCCGAGGCGC
>JBDSLN010000294.1:0-3494 GCA_039916365.1 Vicinamibacteria bacterium | reverse complement strand
GGATCTCATGAACGAGCCAATTGGTACCTACGAAGCGAAGACCCGCCTTCCCGAACTCCTCCGGCAGGTGAAGTCCGGTCGAAGGTTCACGATCACCAACCGCGGCGAGGCCATCGCGGACTTGGTGCCCGTCACCGGCGTGCGCGGGAGCGGGGGCGCTGAAGCCGCGAAAAGGCTCAAGGCGTTCATGCGCGCGGATCCGGTGAAAGGCATTGACATCAGGAAGCTGATCGACGACGGGCGAGCGTGAGTTTCGTCCTCGATACCTCGGTGACCATGCGCTGGTTCTTCGGCGATGGAAAGCCATCGGAGCTGGCCTTCGCCAGCAGGGTGCTGGACGTAGTCGCGACTGACGCAGGTGTCGTGCCCGTTACGTGGGGTTTGGAGGTGGCGAATGTCATCGCCCGAGCCGAAGCCAAAGCCCTCGTCACCGAGGCGCGGAGTGGGGAATTCCTCGAGCTGCTCGATGGGCTGATGATCGAAGTGGATGCCGCCACCTTCGCGCAGGCGCGGACGGGCATCCTTCAGCTCGCGCGCCGCTACAACCTGTCCGCCTATGACGCGTCCTACCTGGAACTGTCTCTTCGTCGCGGCCTTCCCCTCGCGACGCTCGATGAGGACCTGCAGAAAGCAGCGAAGAAGGCGGGCGTAAAGCGGCTTCGTTGACCGATGACTTCCGAACTGTTGATCCGCCCCGCGAATGAGAAGAGGACAGTACAGCATTCGCATCAACGATCAATGGCGGTTGTGCTTCGCGTGGCGCGCGGGGACGCCCGGGCCAACTCAGGTTGAGATCGTGGACTATCACTAGGAGAAGAACCATGGCGCGCACACCTATCCATCCGGGCGAACACCTTGCAGAACAGTTGAAGGCGCTCGACATGAGCGCCGCGGAGCTGGCTCGGCGGCTTGCCGTACCCACGAATCGCGTGACTGCCATTCTCAACGGGCAGCGAGGCATCACAGGAGATACCGCGTTGCGGCGCGGCCACTTCTTCGGGAACAACCCCCAGTTCTGGCTGAATCTTCAAGCACTGTACGAGCTGCGCGTGGCGGGAAACCGCGCCGGGGCCGCGATCGCCGAACTCCCCACTCTGAGCGCTTCGTAGAATTCGCAATTGGCCGAGGAATCGTGACCAACGCGCCGCCCTCGTTCAGAAGAGGAATCGCCCGCTGCGTGATCAGAAGCCGCAGGATTCCTGAACGACAAGCCCTGTCGTGGTGCTAGCATTACTGAGTAATACTGGAGACACCATGGAAGTCACATCGGTCACGAGCAAGGGGCAGGTCACGATCCCCAAGGAAGTCCGGCAGCGGCTGGGCATTCGGCAAGGCACTCGCATCGAGTTTTCATTGGTGGGCGATCATTTAGAGGCACGAGTCAAGAGTTCGCCAGCCGCGGTGCAGGACAACGGGTTCGGCATGCTGAAAAGCCGCCGGGGCGCGGTGCCCGCCGACTTCGATCCGGCGGTGTTGCTCAAGCGATGATTGGCGTCGACACCAACGTCCTGGCCCGCTATTACGTCGAGGACAGACACGACGTCGAGGCGGAACGACAACGCGCAGCCGCGCGGCGCCTGATCGAATCCGGCCGGCCTCTGATGGTGTGCAAGACGGTCATCCTCGAACTCGAGTGGGTCATGCGTGGCTACTACGGATTCGCGCCGGCCGAAGTGGTCAGGGTGCTGCGGCATCTGCTGGCGCTCCCTCACGTCACCATCGAAGACCGCGACGCGGTGGAGCAGGCGTTGTCGCAAACCGATGCCGGCATTGATATGGCCGACGCTCTGCATCACGCGAGCTACCGGGCTTGTGCCAGCGTGGCGTCATTCGACGACCGCCGGTTTGCCCGACGTGCGAAGCGAATGGGCTTGTCGCCGCCGGTCATCGTGCCGACGGCTCGTCAGCGCTGAGGCCACTCGCAAAGAGAACATGACAAATCCCCAGGCCCTCGTCCAAATGAGGAACTGGCGAAGCGCGACAAGGTCAACCTCGACATCTTCTGGCTGAAGGATGAGGCGTTGGAAGAGAGCGCCAACCTGCCGGCGCCGGCGGTGATCGCGGCAGACATCGTGGCCGACCTGGAGGCTGCGCTGGAGCAATTTGCGGCCATTGCCGAGGATTTGAAATAGCCACTCACGTATATGGCGGCCTGGAAAATCTACGCTCTACGACCGTCTCCGGGTATGTGGGGCACGATGGCCCCTTGGCGGCGACAAGTCTTCCCAGACGTCGATATCCGCAACGTGCACAAGCTGGCGCGCGAGCTCTAAGAGGACGAAATGACACGTCTGGACGAAGCCGGGGATGATGCCGCCTTTGTCACCAAGGCACTGGGACCATCGCGCGATCAAGAGGTATGACTCAACTCGCCCGCGACACGGGCATGGGCCGAGAGAGCTTGTACAAAGCGTTGTCGGGCGAAGGCAATCCAAGCTTCGCAGACCGTCTTGAAAGTGACGCATGCGCTTGGGATCAGGCTGCACGCATCACCGATGGAGGCGTAGATGGCCGAGGCGAAGAGGTATCAGGTCCGCGCGGTAGAGCGACATCTGGCGCTTCCTTACGTCATCATCGAAGACCGCGACGCGGTTGAGCGTGCGCTGTCGCAAAATCGATGCGGGCATTGATATGCCGGACGCTCTGCATCACGCGAGCTACAGAGCATGTGCCAGCGTGGCGTCATTTGACGACCGCCGATTTGCTCGCCGCGCGAAGCGAATGGGCTTGTCGCCGCCGGTCATCGCGCCGACGGCCCGTCAACGCCAAGGCCACCCGTTGCCACACGGTGACGAAGTCGGCGCCATCCTGACCGTCGGCCGGCGGCACCCTCAGCTGCTCCACTCTCAGGCCTTTCCCGTTGAGCCCGGCGGAAGAGATCGTGATCGAACTTAGGTGGCCGCCTACGACCCTTCCTTGTCCAGGTTCCCCGACCACAGGTATTCGCGCGTTTCGCTGACCACGACGCCGGAGAGGCCCAGGAGCGCGATGAGGTTGGGCACCGCCATGAGGCCGTTGGCAATGTCAGAGAAAGTCCAGACGACGGCCAAGGGCTGAACCGATCCCACCAGGACCGCGATGACCCAGAGGACGCGGTAGGGCGGGATAACCTGGGATCCGAACAGATACTCCGCCGCTTTTTCCCCGTAGTAAGACCATCCGAGAATGGTAGAGAAGACAAAGGTCAGAAGACCCACGGTGAGGATCAGGCTGCCCAGCACCGGGATGTCTTCGAAGGCCTTGTGAGTCAACGCCGCGCCCGAGAGTCCGTTCTTCCATTCGCCGGAATTGACGATGACCAGGCCAGTCATGGCGCAGATCACCACGGTGTCCCAGAAGGTTCCGGTGGCCGAGACCAAAGCCTGGCGCACAGGGTTCCTCGTTTGAGCCGCGGCGGCCACGATGGGAGCGCTGCCCAGGCCAGACTCGTTCGAGAAGAGCCCACGGGCAATGCCATAGCGGATGGCCTGCGAGATGCCCGCGCCGATGAAGCC
>JBDSLN010000293.1:0-4843 GCA_039916365.1 Vicinamibacteria bacterium | reverse complement strand
GGTGGCCCACAACGGCAACATCGTCAACGCCGATGTTCTGCGTGAACAGCTCGAATCGGCCGGTTCCATCTTCCAGTCGAGTTCGGACACGGAAGTCCTGCTTCATCTCTACGCCCGCGCCCGCATCGGTCCGGTCGAGGACGCGATTGCCTCCAGCCTCCTCAAGGTGCGCGGGGCGTATTCGCTGCTCTTCCTCACCCAGAATGAAATGATCGCGGCGCGCGACCCCATGGGGATTCGTCCGCTCGCCCTCGGAAAACTGGGCGACGCCTGGGTTCTGTCCTCAGAAACCTGTGCGTTCGACCTGATCGAGGCGACCTACGTGCGCGACGTGGCACCCGGCGAAGTCCTCGTCATCGACAAGGACGGCCTGCGCTCGTTCTTTCCGTTCCCGAAGGACACTGCGCGTCACTGCGTCTTCGAGCATGTCTATTTCGCTCGACCTGATTCCAAGGTGTTCGGACGCAACGTGCTCGCATCGCGCCTTGAGATGGGCCGCCGTCTGGCTCGTGAGTCCGCGGTTCCAGCGGATGTGGTCGTGCCCGTCCCCGACAGCGGCATAGGTGCGGCACTCGGCTATTCCGAGGAAAGCGGCGTTCCTTACGTGCTGGGACTCGTGCGCAATCACTACATCGGACGCACCTTCATCGAACCCAAGCAAAAGGTCCGGAGCTTCGGTGTGCGCATCAAGCTGAATCCAGTGCGTGAAATCCTCGAAGGCAAACGCGTCATCCTCATCGACGATTCCATCGTGCGCGGCACCACATCGCGCAAGATCGTGGATCTGATCCGGGGCGCGGGAGCGAAGGAAGTTCACCTGCGCATCTCCTCGCCTCCGACCACGCATCCCTGTCACTACGGTATCGACACGCCGCGCCGAAGTGAATTGATCGCGTCTTCGCAGACCATCGAACAGATTCGCGAGAAAGTGGGAGCCGATACTCTGTCCTATCTCTCGCAAGGTGGACTGATCGCATCGGTGGGCGACTCGCACGGCACGCGTCACTGCACCGCGTGTTTCACCGGCAAGTACGCCGTGCCGGTGCGCGAAGAAGAGAACATCGAGCTGTTTCCGATGGTGGCGCAGCGATAGGCAGATTGCCCGCAATGAGTCCCGAGCGGCCGGGCCGCGCAAGACGCGTTCTTGTCGCCCAGGCCTACTTCCTGAAGTTCGACCCGAAACTTGAGCACGCCGGCCAGCCGCTGCCGCCACTCGGGTCGCTGATCGCCGCGGCGGTGTTGCGCGAGCGAGGTTTCGATGTTCGCTTCTTCGACTCGATGCTCGCGTCATCAGAAGAGGAGTGTGCTTTGGCCATGGACCACGAGAAGCCCGACACTCTCGTGATCTTCGAAGACAGCTTCAACTACCTCACCAAAATGTGCCTGGAACGCATGCGCGAGGCCGCGGTGCGTCTGATCGGCATGGCCACGGCTCGGAACATCGAAGTCGTGGTGTCGGGTTCGGACCCGAGCGATGATCCCGGCTTCTTCCTCGGAGCGGGTGCATCTGCCGTTGCCGTGGGCGAGGGTGAGTACGCCGTGGCGGACTGGTTGAGCGCACCGAGGCGCAGCGTCGAGATCGCAGGCATCAAGACACTTGGGACGGACGGCACGGTCTTGGGCGGAGCACCGCGTCCTCCGGTGCGAGATCTCGATTCCATCCCATCGCCCGCGTGGGATCTCATCAATATCGAGGCCTATCGACGCGTGTGGGCCTCCAGTCGGCGACCTTTCACGCTGCCTCTGGCCACTAGCCGCGGCTGCCCCTTCCACTGCAACTGGTGCGCGAAGCCCATCTGGGGGCAGCGTTACGCTGCGATGTCGCCCGCGCGCGCGGCGAGAGACGTGCTCGCGCTTAAGCGCCTGGGCGCCGCCCGCATCAATGTTCTCGACGACATTTTCGGTTTGAAGCCCGGTTGGTTGGAAGAGTTCGGAGCGGAACTCGCGCGTCTCGATTGCGTTGTTCCCTTCAGATGTCTGTCGCGCGCAGACCTTTTGAATCAGCGTGCGGTGACGGCACTCTCCAGAGCCGGATGCGACATGGTCTGGATCGGTGCCGAGTCGGGCTCGCAAAAAATCCTTGACGCCATGGAGAAGGGAACCACGGTTGAGGAGATCCGGGGCGCCCGCGAACGCCTTGGAGCTAAGTCGATCAAGGTCGGTTTCTTCCTTCAGTTCGGCTACCCGGGCGAGGACGATACGGATGTCGCAGCCACTCTCAAGCTCATGGACGAGGCCCATCCGGACGACATCGGGATCTCGGTTTCCTATCCCCTGCCAGGCACGCGGTTTTATGAGCGGGTCAGGACCGAGATGGACCTGGCCACGCACTGGCGTGACTCGAGCGACCTGGCCATGCTCTTCCACAATGCTCACGGCACCCGCTACTACCGGGCGCTTCATGCCTACGCCCATGCCCGCTTTCGCCTGGCCCTCATGTTGAGGGATGACCAGCGCAAGCCGTTTGATCGCGCGTTGCGCGTGGCCTGGTATGGCGTCCGCCGTGTAATGACAAGGGCGAGTCTGGCTCTTGCCGCGCGCGAGCGTGTCCGTACGCGGCCCCTCGCTCCGCAGCTCTCGCGCGAGCGTGCGGCGACACCCTCAGAGTCGGCAACATGATCCTGCTCTCGCACGGGTACTTCCTCGAACTGGATCCGATCGAAAGCAAGGTCATGCGGCCGTATCCGCCGCTGGGCTTGCTCTACCTGTCGTCGTACCTCAAGCAGCAGGGGCACGACGTGACGGTGTTCGATTCCACCTTTTCGCGCCCGGAGCGCTTGATCGAGAGAGTCTCTGCCCTCAAACCGCGCTTCGTCGGTTTGTACACGAATCTGATGACGCGCCCGCGCATCGTGACCTTGATGGCGGAACTGAGAGTCATCGGAACACCGATCATCGTGGGAGGTCCCGACGCGTCCGGTAACGCCGCGGAGTATCTGCAACATGGCGCGAGCGTGGTGGTGCGGGGCGAAGGCGAAGTCACGCTGGCCGACCTCCTGACGAAATGGACGGGAACCGAAGCGCCGACAGACGTCGCCGGCACCAGCGTGCGCATCGGTGACGTCGTGTCGCACGCGCCCGATCGAACGCTCCTACCGTCCTTGTCGGGTCACCCCTGGCCGGATCGTGACGCGATCGATCTTCAGCCGTATCTGGACGCGTGGCGCGATCGCCATGGTTACGGTTCGGTCTCGTTGATCACCGCGCGTGGCTGTCCTTACACGTGTCGCTGGTGTTCCCGCGCTGTCTACGGCGAGTCGCACCGGCGGCGTCCGGTGGATGACGTGATCGCGGAGATCGAGTTCATTCAGAAACGCTACGCGCCGGAGCGCGTCTGGTTCGTGGACGACGTCTTCACCATTCACAAAGGATGGACGATCGAGTTCGCCACGAAGATGAAGGCGAAAGGCATCCGCATTCCCTTTGAGTGCATCTCCCGCGCCGAACGGATTGACGACGATGTCGCCCAGGCCCTGGTGGACCTGGGTTGCTTCCGCGTCTGGATCGGTTCCGAGAGCGGTTCGCAGCGCGTGCTCGACGCGATGGAACGGCGGGTCAAGGTCGAAACCGTCCAGCACGCGACCCGCCTGCTGCAACGCCATGGAATCGAAGTCGGCTTCTTCATCATGGTGGGCTATGAAGAGGAAGAAGACGCCGATCTGGTGGCGACGGTGGAGCACATCCGCAAGAGCGAGCCCGATGTCGTCCTGACCACAACGTCGTATCCCATTCGCGGAACCGAATACGCGACGCAGCTGGGCGCGCGCGCGATCAACGAGAAGCCCTGGGCCGTCGCGTCGGATCGTGAGACGCAGGTCCGAGGGCGCAAGTCGGCTCGCTATTACCTGGCGGCCCGTGCGTGGATCGAGAACATAGCCACGGCGCATCGCCTGCAGCGGTCAGGTCAGAGCCTGGCTTCGGTTCGGCCGAGTCTCCGCGCTCAACTGGCCAGGCTCGAAATGAAGTGGCGCGCCTCCGAACGCGTGGTGTGAAGAGTGAGCCCCTTCCCATCCGGCCAACGGAATACCGCCCTGTGGAGAGGAGTGCCCCGAGGGCAGGCTCCGCGCTCTGATGCTTCCGCCGCGGAGAGTTCCGCAGTTGCACGAGGGGCCTCTCAGTCCCAAACGTCAGTAAGAGACACGAATCTCCCCGAGATCCCGGACCAGACCTGTCAGGTCGATCGTCCTGTCGCCCCGTCGTAGCGACCGGTGGTACTCGACTTGGGGCCGATCGTCGCTCAGGACTGGACCGTCGCCGACGAACGACTGGAGTGAGCGCGCACCGGCGCTGTACCAGCTCAGCAGCTTCTCGAACGAGTCCAGTCCGACCGAGTTGAGTGCTTGCCGGGTGGTCTCGTTCGCCTGTTGCGCCTCGAATGCGGCTCTGCTGACGGTCAGGGGCCCATGGCCCCCCACGAGCAGCCCGCCGCCGAGCCAGGCGGTGGCGTTCGGGAACGCTGTCAAAAAGCTGCGCACAATCAGTTTGTACTGCGTCTCCGGCCGCTGGCCGACCCACTGAAGCATCAAGCCGTCCTCGGCCAGCGCCTTCTTGGCGAGTGCAAAGTATTCGGTGGAATAGAGCAGACCCGCTCCGGCGTGAAACGGCTGAATGATGTCGGCCGTGATCACGTCGTAAGTCTGGTCTGTCCGCAGAAGGAAGTTGCGCCCGTCGTCGACGCGCAGGTGGACCTGGGGCTGCGAAAGCACGTCGTAATTGGCGCGTTTGAAGAAACTCGCCGCCTTCCGGACGCTATCGGAAAGCTCGACGATGTCCACTGTGGCGTCTGGATGCCGGCTGACCGCGCCCGCGGTAGCACCACCGCCCAGGCCGATGACGAGCGCGC
>JBDSLN010000292.1:0-3032 GCA_039916365.1 Vicinamibacteria bacterium | reverse complement strand
TGTCCTCGGCGCACAGGTTCAGGAAGCGCTCGATGCGCGCTGAACTGTGTTCGGGCCCCTGACCTTCATGACCGTGAGGCAACAGCAAAGTGATGCCATTGGTCTGGTTCCACTTCTGCTCGGCCGCGGCGATGAACTGGTCGAT
Source organism: Vicinamibacteria bacterium (assembly GCA_039916365.1). GTDB lineage: Bacteria > Acidobacteriota > Vicinamibacteria > Fen-336 > JAGNNV01 > JAGNNV01. Next base: position 2,887 of record JBDSLN010000292.1, on the reverse strand, counting down.
GATGACCTGCGCGCCGTTCATAAAGTCGCCGAACTGAGCTTCCCACAAGACGAGGGAACGCGGGTGCGTCGCGGAGTAGCCAAACTCGAAGCCCATGACGGCGCATTCGGAGAGCAGCGAGTCGTAGACCTCGAAGGACGAGCCGCCGGCGGCGAGTTGCTGAAGGGCCACGAACTCTTTCGCGTCGCGATGGTCGTAGAGGATGGCGTGACGCTGCGAGAAGGTTCCACGACCGACATCCTGACCAGAGAGACGGACGGAAATGCCTTCGAGCAGAAGCGTTCCGAACGCGAGCGCCTCGCCGGTCGACCAATCCACGTAGCCCGTGCCCTTGCCTTCGAGCAGATCGGCGCGCTTCTTGAGGAAGCTCATGAGCTTGGGATGAACTTCAAAACCCGCGGGGATGGTGGTGAGGCCCTGCAAAGTTGCGCGGACGCGGCCGGACATTGCGGAGGAATCAACGCCCGGGAGATCGGCCGGAGCCGCGGGTTGATCGGGTTGAGCGCCGTTGCCGGTTTGATCCATCGCGGCACGCTTGGTAGCCCAAATCGTCTCGAGATCTTCGCGCGACATCGCACCCGTCCGGACCAGCTTCTCGCCGTAGATCGTGGCGACGGAGGGATGAGTCTTGATCTTCGCGTACATCGTCGGCTGGGTGTAGGCCGGCTCGTCGCCTTCATTGTGTCCCCAGCGCCGATAGCCGACGAGGTCGATGACGACGTCGTGCTTGAACGCGCGCTGAAACTCGAACGCGATATTCGCGACGTGGATCACGCCTTCGGGGTCGTCCGCATTGACGTGAAAGACGGGCGCCGCCACCATCTTCGCGACATCCGTGCAGTAGGTCGAGGATCGCGCGTCTTCGGGAAGTGTCGTGAAGCCGATCTGGTTGTTCGTGACGATGTGGATCGTCCCGCCCGTTCCGTAGCCGGAAAGGCCGGCGAGGTTCAGCGTCTCCGCCACCACGCCCTGACCCGCGAACGCGGCGTCACCATGGAGCAGGATCGGGAGAGCGCTGACGCGCGCGCGATCACCGCGGAGATCCTGCTTCGCACGGATGATGCCTTCCACCACGGGGTTCACGAACTCAAGGTGCGACGGATTGGGCGCAAGCTCAAGCGACAACGTCGCTCCATCGGGAGCCTTATGGATTCCTTGCGCGCCGAGGTGATACTTCACGTCCCCCGAACCCTGGGTGATGTCGGGATCCGTGGTGCCTTCAAACTCCGCGAAGATCTGGCCCAGCGGCTTCTTCAGCGTATTGGCGAGCACGTTGAGACGACCGCGATGGGCCATGCCAAGAACCGAGTCGGACACTCCAGCACTCGCGGCCAGGGAAAGAATCTTGTCGAGAAGAGGAATGGTTGCTTCCAGACCTTCAAGCGAGAAACGCTTGTTGCCGACGTACTTGGTATGGAGATGACGCTCGAAGGCCTCTGCTTCGGCGAGCTTTCCCATGACGTGCTTCTTTTCGACTGGGGAGAGCTCGGTCTTGTTGCGCGACTTTTCCTGGCGATTCTGGAGCCACTCCTTGTGGCCCGGCGTCGCGATGAACATGTACTCGGAGGTGACGGTGTTGCAATACGTCTCGCGCATGACGTCGATGATTTCCCGCAGCGTCGCCTTCTCCTTGCCGAGCGCGCCATTGGTGAAGAACTCGCGGTCGAGGTCCCACAACGTCAGGCCGTAGCCCGCCGGATCGAGATCCGGAACGGGAGGGCGTTTCGCGCCGAGCGGATCGAACGAAGCGCTCAGGTGTCCGCGCACGCGGAATGCGTGAATGAGCTGCAGCACCCGCGCCTGCTTCTCGACTTCTTCCTTGTTCGAAGCGCCGCCGCCCATGAACGCGGGAGCGAGGACGTCGACTTCGGTGCGGACGGGCGGAAACGGGACCGCGAGTTCCTCGAAGAGACGTTCGTAGAAGCGATCTTCGCCACGCAGCAGTGCTTCAATGCGGGCGAGGAAAAGGCCCGACTCAGCGCCTTGAATGACGCGGTGGTCGTAGGTCGAACTCACGGTCATGACCTTGCTGATGCCCAGCATCGACAGGGTCTTTGGAGACATCGACCGGTATTCCGGCGGATAGTCGAGGCTGCCCGTCGCGAGAATCAAGCCCTGCCCGGGCATGAGCCGCGGGGTCGACATCGTGGTGCCGACGGTCCCAGGATTCGTGAGCGACACCGTGGTGCCCATGAAGTCGTCAGGCATCAGCGCACTGCGGCGCGAGCGGGAGACAAGATCGTCGAACTTCTCAAGGAACTCCGGGAACGTGACCTGGTTCGCGCCGCGGATGTTCGGCACGAGCAGTGTGCGCGAACCGTCCTTCTTCTGAACATCAACCGCGATCCCGAGGCGCACGTCCCCGCGATGGATACGATGCGGCTTGCCGTCGATCTCCGCGTAAGCGTCATTGAGGCGCGGGAAGGTGTCGAGAGCCTTCACCATGGCCCACGCAATGAGATGGGTGAAACTGATCTTCGATGCTGAACTGCTGGCGCGATGACGGTTCACAAGCGCTCGGTTCTCTTCGAGCCCACGGACAGGAACCTCCCGAACGGACGTCGCGGTCGGGACCGAGAGCGAGGCCTCCATGTTCTCGACGATCTTCACCATGCCGCCGCGAACGGGTTCGACAACGTCGCCGGGCAGGATGACCGGTGCGAGAATGCGAGACCGGGCCGAGACCATGACGTTGGTTCGCGTGGTCGGAGCCGTGGTTGCGATCACGGCCGCGGATTCCACCACCCGGGCCGGCGCGTGGGGTTGTTCGGCGTACGTCTGCGGGTCGACGACCTGGGTCTCGGTCGCGGACGTGGCAGGCTCAACGACCGTCGGTTCGATGACGGCGGCACCCTCAGGCTGTGGCTCGGCAGCCGAAGCACTCCCG